>NZ_JAWJYP010000019.1:0-64333 GCF_033063275.1 Nitrosomonas sp. Is37
AGAGAAATTATGAAAGTATGGTTGCCATGGCATGCGGGTATCTGTGGCTACCCGTGTGAAATGTCAACAGACCCTAGTGAAATTAATCCTGACGACTATGTTGCTATCTATTTTACTGGGGGGCATGGGGTGGTATGGGATTTCCCTGATAACGCGGCACTTCAGGCCATTGGTCGCAAGATTTATGAAAAAGGAGGCTATGTGTCCTCTGTTTGCCATGGCGCTGCAGGTTTGCTGAACATCAAACTGTCCGATGGCACCCTGCTGGTGAAGGGGAAAAAGGTTACAGGTTTCTCAAACGAGGAGGAAAAACTTGTCGAGCTGGACAAGTATGTGCCTTATCTCACTGAAACCGAACTGGTTGCTCGGGGCGCCATCTATCAAAAGGCGGATGAGCCCTGGACTGCCTTTGCCGTTGAGGACCACAGACTCATCAGCGGTCAGAATCCAGCATCAGGCAGTGCTGTTGCTGAGCTTCTGTTGAAAGCAATTGAAGAACACACCTAACTAGCAAAGCACTCAACCAGATACAGAGTTCACTGTGTGGGTTCTGCAGCTACGAGCATCGGTATCTTTGATCATGTTATTCCATTTCTAAATCAAACCTAACTTTGTCGGCTTCACCTTGCCGTATTATTTATACTGTCTGCGGCTCACCTTCGTGTTATCCTTGATTTGGAAATGGAATTAGGAATGAGCCTGTAGGGCAATAAGCTCAGCGCATTGCCCCCGGATTGACTGAACAACAGATCGGCGTTATCTGTTTAACAACCGCTACCACCAACGAGAGAACACTATGCTGACCAGATTGAATGGCTAGTGTATTGCAACTTAGGAAGAAAAGTTGGATCATTTTGGTTTCAAAATCTGGAAAAATCTCGGATCGCCATATTTTCGTTTGCTGATTGGGTGATTCCTAGCAAAATGAATAATCTGAATCACCTTTATTTAAAAGGAAACCATGGTATGAGCAATTATGTAGATGGATTTGTGATTCCACTTCCGAAAGACAAGATTAACGATTACAAGCGTATGGCTGAGCAAGCGAGTCAGATCTGGAAAGAGCACGGTGCACTCGATTATTGGGAATGCATCGGCGACGATCTGGAAGTCAAGGATATGATTTCTTTTATGAAGATAGCCAATGCAGGTCCTGATGATACCGTAGTGTTCGCGTGGATCGTGTTCGAATCCCGTGAACATCGTGACGCTGTAAACGCAAGGGTTATGGCTGATCCTCGTTTGAAGGAAATGTGTGATCCTGCCAATCAGCTATTTGATTACAAGAAAATGGCATATGGTGGTTTCAAGACGCTGGTGCATGCTTAAGCAGAGACACACCTATGCGGCGGACGTAATTCCATTTCTAAATCAAACCTGACTTTGTTGGCTTCTCCGCCGTATTATTTATACTGTCTGCGGTTCGCTCTTGTGTCATATTTGATTTGGAAATGGAATAAGGTAAGCTGGAGGAGCTCGTCTAGCGAAGTCAGTCATCATTGACTAATCTTAAATTCAAGGAACTATCATGCCAAACACATTTATCGAGCCTTACCTGTTTTTTGGTGGACGTTGCGAAGAAGCTCTCGATTTCTACCGTACAGCACTCGGTGCTCAGGTAGAGATACTGTTGCGTCACAAAGACAGCCCTGAACCCTCACCGCCTGGCATGCTACCGCCAGGCTTTGAAAACAAAATTATGCACACAACTTTCCGTATCGGTGCAACTACACTGATGGCTTCCGACGGAAACCAGGAAGGTGCGAATTTCAGCGGCTTTTCCCTGTCGCTTAGCGTACCGACAGAAGCCGAAGCTGATCGTACTTTCGCCGCACTTGCCGATGGTGGTCAAGTGCAGATGCCGCTGACTAAAACGTTCTGGTCACCGTGCTTTGGCATGCTTACCGACCGCTTCGGTGTTAGCTGGATGATTTCCGTCGCGACCAGTTCGTCTCAATAAGGTAAAGGAATGACGGAGACATGGCTTAGTTTTTTATGCTTCTTGGGGGATACGGGAGATACAAATAGGAAATGGTATACTATTGTATTTAAAACCTTTTTGTTTTTGAAGGTGGTAACTGCTTGGGTTATGGATTCTAAAATGGTTGGTGCAATCAACATGGCTTTTGTCAGATTTAGCCAAACACTCCTAACACCCTGTCTATCAGGGATGAAACGCTATTACTGCCAGAACAGCTGGTTCCGCGTGGTGTGGTTGCTGCCGATTGTGTTGCTCGCATCCTGTGCCATTGGGCCTGATTATGCTCGGCCTCGTATCGATATTGCTGACAATTTTCGTATGACTGAGACGGAAGGGCAGTCTCTTGCCAATCTTCCCTGGTGGGAGCTTCTTCATGATGAAGAACTCCGGCGGCTTATCAACCAGGCTTTGCTGGAAAATAAGGACCTTAAACAAGCTGTGGCAAGTGTTGAAGAGCTTCAAGCGCGTCTCAATATCGCGCGCATGGATTTTCTACCCAAAATGGACGTATCAGCTAATGCCCCAGCGGCTGGCAAGCTCGGTGGATTCGCTCCTCCCGGATTTCCGTCATCTTTTAATTATTTTGGCCAGACAACCCTGAATTGGGAATTGGATATCTGGGGCAGGATCCGTCGCTCCAATGAGGCTGCTCGTGCGGATCTCCTTGCGCGTGAGGAAAACCGCCGTGCTGTCGTTTTGACGTTAGTTAGTGGAGTGGCGCAGTCCTACTTTGATCTGTTGCAATTTGATATGCAGTTGGATATTGCCCGGCACGCATTGTTTTCGTGGGAAGAATCAGTTGCCATTTCCCGGGCGCAGCTGCAAGAAGGGGTCATTTCCCGTCTCGATCTGGATCAATTCGAGGCGGAGCGGGCAAATGCTGTCGCCCGGGTGGCTGAGCTTAAACGATCAATGATCCAGAAGGAAAATGAGCTCAGTGTGTTGTTGGGAAGAAACCCAGTATCGATTGCACGCGGGCGCTCTCTGACAGAACAGCTGATACCACCTGAAGTACCAGCCGGTCTGCCTTCAGAGTTGTTGCAACGACGTCCTGATATTCTTCAGGCAGAACAAACTTTAGCGGCTGCTACTGCCAGGATAGGGGTAGCCAAAGCGGAACGATTTCCCAAAATTTCATTGACAGGCTTCCTAGGTGTGGCTAGTCCGTCATTGTCCAATTTGTTGCTTTCTAATAGCAAATTTGGTGTGGGTGGAATCGGCCTAGCAGGCCCATTGCTAAACGCGCAAAGCCTGGGCTTTGAGCAACGAGCTGCGGAAGCGCGTGCAAGGCAGGCGTTGGCGCAATACGAACAAACCATTCTGGTAGCGTTTAGGGAGGTGGAAGATGCGCTGGTGGCCATTCGTACTGCCAGCGATCAGCGCAAAGCGCAACAAGAGCAAGTCGAAGCACTGCGCTCAGCTTTGCGTGTAGCGGATCTTCGCTACCAGGGAGGCATCACCAGTTATGTCGATGTACTACTTGCCAAGCGCACTTTATTCGATGCCGAATTTGCGCTCATGGCAACGCATCGCCTCCATCTGGTATCGATCGTGCAGCTTTACAAAGCCTTGGGTGGCGGATGGATGCCGGGATGATAAAAAGCTGTTGAGGAAGTGAAGCTGAACTTTGGCAGAAGCTGAATTTTCTAATAGATTTTTGATTATCATATCAGCTGTCTTTCAAAGATCCTTTCCTTGATAAGAATAACTAAGAACTAAGAGTCGAGTCTATGTACCAACCAATCAAAGGGTTAATCGTATTAATCGCTCGCACTGGGCGTACCATGATGAGCATGAGTGTCGGATTATGCCTGGTTCTGCTTGCTGGCTGTGCCGAGGAATCATCCACCAATTTATCACCGCCTATTCCTCAAGTGGAAGTCATTACTGCAACTGCACGAACGATTGAAGATGAGCCGGAATTTATTGGACAGACTGAGGCCTTCCGCCCAGTGGAGATTCGATCGCAGGTAAGTGGTATTATCAAAAAAGTTTTTTTTACGGAAGGTCGGAATGTTAAAAAAGGAGATCAGCTGTACCTGATTGATCCCGTGCCATTTAAAGCCATTTACCTCAGCAGCAAAGCAAAAGTAGCTGAGGCCCAGGCGCGACTGACTCTGGCTAAACAAGATTTGGCGCGTGTGAAACCGCTGCTTGAGAAGCAGGCTGTCAGTAAAAAGAATCTTGACGATGCCGAAGCCGAAGTGCTGGCAGCTAAAGCTGCTCTGGAAGCTGCACAAAGCGATCTGGTTAAAGCAAAATTTGATCTGGACAACACCCTGATCACTGCCCCGGTGAATGGCCGTATAGGTCGTAGCCATTTCTACGAAGGGCGGTTGATTTCTGCCCAGACTATCTTATTAGCTACTATCGATCAGCTGGATCCCATGTATGTCAATGTAAGCGTTCCTGAAAGCTATCTGCTGCGTCGTCGCCGCGAACTTGTCGAACAAAAAATCCAGAGACCCGATATCTTTCAATTACGGGGGGTAATGACTTTTTCTGATGGGAGCGTGTACCCGGAGGAGGGAATGCTCGATTTTGCCGATATTGCTATACGACCTGAAACAGGTACGCTGCAAGGGCGATTTAAATTTCCCAATCCGGAAGGGAAAGAAGCGCCAGGACGCTCCTACTTTTATCCTGGTCAGTTTGTCAGAATTCGCCTCAAAGGTTATATTCGAACGAATGCTATTCTCGTCCCTCAGCGCGCTGTGCAGCAGGGAACGATCGGTTCATTTGTCTATGTGATTGATAAAGAAGAGAAAACAGAGCTTCGGCCAGTCCTGGCCAGCGCCTGGCATGGCGATGAATGGTTGATCGATTCAGGTTTGCATGTCGGAGAACGCGTAGTGGTAAGCGGGTTTCATCGTATCCTGCCAGGAACGCAAGTAAATGCTATTGAGATTCAGAAAGAAGACGCTTCTTCCTTGATTCATTCCGAAGAACAAGTCATGCATAACGTACCATGAGCTCACACTTTTTCATTGATCGGCCTATTTTTGCATCGGTCCTGTCTATCATTATTGTCGTAATCGGTCTGGTTGCTTTACAGACTCTGCCGATTGCGCAATTTCCGCAAATTACCCCTCCCATGGTGCAGATCGATGCGGATTACCCTGGTGCTAGCGCGGAGGTAGTCGCAGAAGCAGTAGCACGGCCAATCGAAGTGCAGCTACCCGGTATCGACAATCTGCTTTATTACGAATCAACCAGCACGAATGATGGGCATATGACGTTGAAGCTCACATTCGAGATTGGAACGGATATCGATATCGCCCAAGTGCAAACGCAGAACCGGCAGCGCCTTGCCGATCCCCAACTTCCTGATGAAGTCATTCGCCAGGGTATCACCGTAAAAAAGACCTCACCTGATTTGTTAGCGGTCATTGCGTTGAGCTCGACCGATCCTAAGCACGACAATGTCTTTCTCTCGAACTATGCATTGCTGCGGATTATAGACAATATCAAGCGGCTGCCGGGTGTGGGGGATGCCATTATCTTCGGCGGACAGAACTATTCCATGAGAATTATTCTTGACCCTGTCCGTATGGCGCAGCTCGATCTTACCCCAACTGAAATTGCAGCCGTTGTTCGCGATCAGAATCGTGATTTTCCGGCTGGCAGAATAGGTCGTGAGCCTTTGTCTAAGGCGACAGAGCTTACTATTCCGGTCATTACACGCGGTCGCATGAGCGAGGTCAAAGAATTCGAAGACATGATTGTGCGCGCCTACCCGGATGGTTCTATGGTGCGGTTGCGCGATGTCGCGCATGTAGAGCTGGGAGCCCAGTCCTATGATCTTGTAGGAAGATGGAATAGTAAACCGAATACCTTTCTTTTAACCTTTCTTTCTCCAGGTGCGAATGCACTCGATACAGTGCAGCGGATACGTCAGGAAATGGACCGGCTGGCCAATGGTTTTCCCGCAGGCGTATCGTATGATATTCCCTATGACACCACTACATTTATCGATGTTTCCATCAAAGAGGTAGTGAAGACCCTCGTTGAAGCAACGCTGCTGGTTATTCTTGTTGTTTTTATTTTTCTGCAAAACTGGCGAGCGACGATTATCCCAACCGTTGCGGTTCCGATCTCGCTTATTGGTACACTTGCCGGCATGGCGGCACTGGGGTTTTCAATTAATACGTTAACCCTTTTCGGCATGGTATTGGCGATTGGTATCGTGGTGGATGATGCAATCGTAGTGGTAGAGAATGTCGAACGCCATATGACCAAAGGCGGGCTGACACCCCGCGAAGCGGCAAAAAAAGCCATGGAGGAGGTAACCGGCCCTGTGATTGCGATTGTGCTGGTACTGGCTGCCGTGTTTGTGCCGGTTGGCTTTTTGGGAGGGATTACCGGTGAATTATACAAACAGTTTGCAATTACCATTGCGCTCTCTGTGACCATTTCCGGCTTCGTGGCGCTGACTCTCAGTCCTGCCTTGTGTGCTCTGGTTCTTAAACCAGGTCATGGAGCTCCCAGTGGATTCTGGAAAATATTCAATCGGCTGTTTGATTGGGTGCAGGCACGCTATGTAGGCACTGTCGGGGTTATCATCAAGCGATCGGTGATGTCCATGGTGATCTTTCTAGCGCTGCTCTTCGTTATCCTTGGTTTATTTAGGGTCACTCCAGGGAGCTTTCTGCCGGAAGAAGATCAGGGTTATTTTATTACTGTCATCCAGTTGCCGGACGGTGCTTCCCTGGCACGAACAACTGAAGTTCTGAATAAGGTAGAACATTATTTCCAGTCGATTCCTGCTGTTCATTCGACAGATACACTGGCTGGTCAGAATTTTGTTTTTGGTACACGTGGAACGAATCAGGCAACGATGTTCGTCCCGTTGAATCATTGGGAAACGCGCAAAAATGCCGATGAGCAGGTGCCCAGTCTGATTGCAGGAGCTTTCCAGGAGTTTGCCAAAATCCCTGAAGCCTTAATTCTGGCTTTTAATGCGCCTTCGATCAGTGGATTGGGCACCACAGGAGGTTTCACGGTTCAATTACAGGACCCCAGCGGGGGTGATTTTGCCGAATTTGCAGCAGCTGCTCAGGAATTTGTCACCAAGGCCATGGCACATCCAGCGATCGCGGTAGCCGGCACCAATTTCCGTGTGAGCTCGCCCCGGCTCTATGCCCAGGTAGACCGAGAGCGGGCTAAAGCATTGGGTGTGCCTATTTCTGAAGTGTTCGATACTATGCAGGCTTATTTTGGTAATCTGTATATCAACGACTTTGTGAAATTTGGCCGCATTTACCGTGTACAAACCGAAGCCTTACCCGAATATCGCTCCAACCCGGACGATATCAGCAAAATCTATGTGCGCGCTCGTAGTGATAATACGCAATCCATGATTCCGCTTGACTCCGTTGTGACCACTGAGTTCAGCAGCGGGCCAGACCCGGTTACTCATTTTAATGGCTTCAATTCAGCACTCGTACTGGGAAGCGCTGCACCCGGCTATAGCTCAGGACAAGCGCTGGACGCACTGGAGCAAATAGCGCATGAAATCCTGGCACCGAAAGGCTACACGATCGATTGGAGCGGCATCTCCCTCCAGGAACGTAAGGTCGGCGGGCAAGCTGTGCTGGTATTTTTCTTCGCGTTGCTCATGGTTTTCTTGGTGCTGGCCGCCTTATATGAAAGCTGGTCTATCCCGTTCGCTGTTATTCTGGCGATACCTTTTGGCATGCTGGGAGCGCTGCTGGCTATCTGGACGCGAGGTTTGAGCAATGATATTTATTTCCAGATTGGGCTAATTACCTTGATTGGGCTGGCCGCTAAAAATGCGATTCTGATCGTCGAGTTTGCCAATGAACGTTATGCAGCGGGTCAATCTATAACCGAAGCTGCGCTTGAAGCAGCACGCCTTCGATTCCGGCCTATTGTCATGACATCCATGGCCTTTATTCTCGGTGTGTTTCCACTGGTGATTGCCTCTGGCGCTGGTGCAGCAAGTCGACATTCCATTGGAACGGGCGTGTTCGGCGGAATGTTGGCCGCTACTTTTTTAGCCATCTTTTTTGTGCCGCTCTTTTTTGTACTGATTAGTAAGATGACTCACCGTGCTAAGCATCCTATGCCTGAAGCCAGCCAAGTTAAAACTAATCATGCTGAAACAAGAGGTTCTTCTACTTCAGAAGAAAAATCAGAGTAACTATTAGTGATTCAGCAGTGAGTTTGACTATGCATCTTGTTCCTTCAAGATGGACGATTTCAAATTAGCTGCCATGATGATCTCTGCGTCTGAAGCACTCTGCTTAACCAGCTTATTTCACCAGGCCAGCCTGGTGAAATAGACAGGTTAACCAGTAGACTTACTTGGTTTTGCTGTTGGCGAGAACATATTCCGCCAAACGATCCGCAGGTTCGCCCGTAATGTTAGGGAAGGCAGTCATGCCCATACTACCTCCCTGTACTTTCTTGATGATCGCGTCTTTATTCGCCATTGCAGCGCTCAACATCAGCACGCTTCCATCGGTATTGGGTTTATGGCATTTAGTACAGTTCAGGCTGAATATCTCCTCACCAGTGGCAGTTACTGCAGGGGTGTAATTATCCGTTTTGCCACAGCCAATCAAACCTGCCAACCCCACAGTTGCTAATAATACAGTTACTTTTTTCATCGTTATGCTCCGGTTTATTTTTTCAAGATTACCAATTTGATAGTTACGCTGCAATCTGCAAGGGCGAACATTACCTCTTGCTGATCCCAGTGGTCAAGGATATTGTTAATTTCTAATCAGTATTTCTGGATGGGAATATGGCAAGTCTGACTGACGGTAGGCCGGCGATGTTTTACAGTCAACATCAATAAATAATAGGTAATTCCCCGATTATATTGGGAATTATCTATTTATTCATAGATCAAATTTATAGATCGAATTGTTTTTATCATTCGAGAAAGTGCGCTGCTAGGTGCGCGAGAATTTCTTTTCATTCCTCGCTAAGGAGGGTCCCATGGCTTTTCACCTATACCGTATCAATGAGCTTTATTCGAACGCTGATGGCACTGTCCAGTTTATAGAATTGGCAGTTGGCAACTTCAATGGGGAATCATTCTTAATGAATCATAGTATTTCGGTTAGGCAAGGCAGTACAACTAACACTTTCACATTTCCCAATAATCTTCCCAGTATACAAACTGCCAACACGACAGTGCTCATCGCAACCCAAGGTTTTGCTAATCTTGGCATCGTAACGCCGGATTACATTGTTCCTAACGGATTTTTGTTTACCAATGGTAGCGCGACTGTCAATTATGCAAATGTCGATGAGATAACTTATGGTTCGTTACCGCTTGATGGCACGCACTCTATTGACCGCAATGGTGCAATCGGGGCTAGCTCACCCAAAAATTTTGCTGGAGAAACTGTTCAAGGCAATTTAATTGTCGGCACCGAAGGCGTCGATAATCTTACTGGTACCCCTGCTAACGATATTTTGAAAGGGCTTGGAGGTAATGATATTTTGAATGGGCTTGCAGGTGATGATTTGCTGGATGGTAGCGCTGGGGCAGATACCGTGGTTTATAACAGCAATCGCGCGGATAATACTGTCACTCCAACGGCATCAGGTTTTACTGTGAGCGGGCCGGAAGGCAATGACACACTGGTTGATATCGAGCGGTTCCATTTCCTGGATAAAAATCTGGCGATTGATCTTGGCCAGGGTCAAGCTGCTGGCAATACCGTGCGCCTCATCGGAGCGGCCTTTGACGCACAGAATATTACCCCCGAATTCGTGGCTATCGGCTTACAGTTATTTGATAGTGGTCGGTCGATATTGGAAGTCAGCCAGCTGGTCATCAATTCTCCGCTATTCATGTCACTGGCAGGCTCATCCAGCAATGTTGATTTTGTCAACCTTGTTTACCAGAACGTAGTAGGTGTACCGCCCTCGGCAGAGCAGCGAGATTTCTTTGTTGGCTTATTGCAAGGCAGTGGGGGTACCATGACTCAGGCTGAGTTGTTGGTGTTAGCAGCAAATTCCGTTGCGAATGAGACCAATATCAATCTCGTTGGTTTGAGCCAAACCGGAGTTGAGTTCGCCGGCTGAAGTTCCTGATTTAGGTTATTGATGGCGTGGTTCAAAAATAATTTTTACTCTTTCAAATGGACTACAAATTATTACTCACTGTTTTTGCTGCTGTGTTTATCGCTGAGTTAGGAGATAAAACTCAATTAGCCACCATGCTGTTTGCGACAGACAAGGAAGTAAGCAAACTGACCGTATTTCTCGGCGCTTCGTTGGCACTGATATTGACTTCGGCCATAGGTGTGTTGCTGGGTGGTGTGATTGCCCAATATATCAGTGCAAAACATCTGCATTATCTTGCAGGAGTAGGATTTATCGGGATTGGTATATGGACGTTGTTGAAAGCTTAACTCTAAAAGTATTTTAGAGTTAAAAATATCCATTTGCTTAATCTTCTATGATGACTCGATCAGCGAGATTCTGGTTAGCTGCGAGTTTGGCTGGCGTAGCTGCAGCAATATTCTCGACTGTTGCGCAGATCTTGCTATGGTGGGTTTTCTGGGATGCACTGCCTTCGATTTTATATCGTGATGTACGTTTTGCTGCAGCGATCATCATGGGGGAGGGGGTGTTACCTCCGCCAATAACAATGGATTGGCAAATTATGCTCATTGCGACAGGGATCCATTTTGCCCTTTCAATTATCTATGCGCTTATACTTTCCTGGTTGATTCGTCCTCTTGCCATGAAAGCTGCGCTGATCGCAGGTGGTTTATTTGGCATGGGATTATTTACCGTCAATATGTATGGTTTTGTCAGTATTTATCCGTGGTTTGTCGAAACGCGGGATTGGATTACGTTGGTTGCGCACATAGTGTTTGGTATTTCTGCTGCAGCTATGTACAAGGTTTTAGCCAGGTGAACGGTAGCATATGAATTTCATTGATCGGGGTTCAGTAATGGATGGGATAGCAAACGCTGGGTCATAAAATCGAGCAGGATTTTGACCGCTGCGGATTGATGTTTACGAGTGGGATAAACCAGAAACAATTGATCGGTTTCAACAACATACTGCTCAAGGATATTTAACAATTGACCGGCCAGTACTTCAGCATGACACATAAATGGTGGCATTAAGGCAATTCCCGCGCCTGCTACTGCAGCATCTTTCATTACGCTGTAATGATCTACGCTCAACTTGCCGTGAAGTTGAGTCTCAGTGCGGTTATTCTGTGCTTTTTTATGAGAGAGGCAGCTGGCTTGAATAGTTTGCTGATGGGTATGGCGGAACAGAATGCTTTCATGTTTTGTCAGTGCCTGCAATGTATCTGGACGACCATACTTGCCTAGATAGTAAGGACTCGCGTAAAACCTGAGCGGCAGTTCACTCAGTTTTTTGGCGACCAGGCTCGAATCCTGTAATGTACTCGCACCCATGCGCAGTGCCAGATCAAATCCTTCCTCGATTAAATTTACCAGGCGTGAGGAAAGATCTACTTGCACATACACCTGCGGATAAAGCTGCATGAAATCTGCAATCAAACTGCCCATAAAAAACATGCCAAATTCTATCGGCATGGTAATTTTTAAGTGACCTTCTGGTTGCTCATGCATATTTTTGATGCGGCACAATACATCCCCGATCTGTTCCAATGAGGCATTAGCCTGCTCATAGAGCAGCACACCCGCTTCCGTCAGGCGTAAACTGCGTGTAGTGCGCTGGATCAGGCGAACAGCCAGATCATCTTCCAAGCGCTGGACTGCTCGACTGACTGACGCTTTCGGCTGGTTCAACTTGCGTGCAGCTGCGCTGAAACCGCCTGTGCGGATGACTTCTTCAAATATGACTAAGTCGTTGAGATTGATGAGGGTAGGCAGCATAATTGTTCCATTATTGATAACAGTTTTTCCCATTATAATGGACTTATCTGTTATCAGGAACAATAGTAAAGTATCGGCTTGATCATTTACTTTTGGAGAAGCAAACATGTTTCAAATAATTCACAATACCGTTACCCGTTTCTTGACCCAAGCCACTGTAGCCAATGTATTATTTCTAATAGCGCGTGTATTGATAGCGTATATTTTTGTCATGGCCGGCGTTAATAAGCTGGGCGTGGGCTATGAGGGCACAGCCCAGTATATGGCCAGCATGGGGGTATCTTCCTTTTTATTACCCTTAACTATCGCACTTGAAGTGGGAGGCGGTGTGGCATTGATACTCGGCTGGCAAACACGCGCTATAGCCCTCTTGCTGGCTGGATTTACGGTTGTCGCAGGCATTATTTTTCATGGTGGCTCAGCCGATCAGATCCAGCAAATCATGCTGATGAAAAATATCAGTATGGCAGGAGGCCTGCTGGTGCTTGCGCTGACCGGCGCGGGACGCTTGTCGTTAGACCGCAAACTGTATGGTGATGGCGTCTAATTTTTTACAGAAAAAGGAGATCATCATGTTAGAACTTAGACCTGCAAACGCACGTGGTATTGCCAACTTGGGATGGTTATATTCGCAGCATACGTTTTCGTTTGGTAATTATCAGGATCCTGATCAAATGGGTTTTTCCGATTTGCTGGTAATCAATGAGGACCGCGTGCAGCCTGCACGTGGTTTTGCCCCTCACTCCCATGAGGATATGGAGATTTTTTCCTACGTGCTGGAGGGTGCGCTGGAGCATCGTGATTCGATGGGAACCACCTCAGTCATTCGTCCAGGAGATGTGCAAATAATGAGCGCTGGGACTGGTATCACCCATAGTGAACATAATGCTTCAGCGTATGAGCCAGTCCACTTTCTGCAAATCTGGATTGTACCTACTCAGCTGGGGGTGAAGCCGCGCTATCAGCAACACCATTTTGACGCAGCTAAAAAACGGGGATGTTTGCATTTGATCATTTCACCACATGGTGAACATAAATCGCTTTCGATCCATCAGGATATACGGGTATTTGCGGGGCTATTTGACGGTGATGAACAATTCACCTGGCATCTGCCAGAAAACCGCTATGCCTATGTGCATATCGCTCGTGGTTTACTTGAGCTGAACAACCACCCTATGGTCGCAGGTGATGGGATGCGGGTACGAGACGAACGTGAACTTCATTTTAATCATGGTCAGGCTGCTGAGGTATTGGTATTCGATTTAAGCTCCAGAGAGCTGCCTTACGAGAAATAATAGCAACAATGGTTTAATCTGGATTTCTCAGATTATTCCATTTCTAAATCAAACATGACGCAAGAGCGAGCCGCAGACAGTATAAATAATACGGCGGAGAAGCCGACAAAATCAGGTTTGATTTAGAAATGGAATCAGGTCATGGTTGAAGCGGATAAAGTTATTATGGAGAGTGGCAAAACTCTCCCTCAACAGAACTCGCTGGATGAGGATTTCCGCAACGACTCGCCTGTGTTCATTCCAAACTAAGCTTTTCGACACCATCACCAATGGTGGGCTCATCGGGCCATCAGCTTTCCAAGGTTCTTCGGTTGTGCTTATGGCCTATTCCTGTTGTGGGCTGCAACGTAATTGATGCAGCAACTTACCAGCTAAACAGAATTCGATTCACTGTGACAATCAGTCGCGACATCCATCATCATTATGATCTGCTATGCTAACGGCATTGCGAGCAGGTATCATCACTCAATTTTTTATATTGATCATTATCGCTAATCTTTGCTGCCATGGCACAGGATTTTGACCGAGCTGCCGACAGTATAAATAATACAATAAGGAAAAAGGAAAAGCCGACAAGGCCAGATTTGATTTAGAAATGGAATTAGGCATAACAGAACATGAACTAAAGGATCATTGATGAAAGTATCAACCAATTTGTACCTGGGAGGAATTGCAGCGATTTATGTGTTGTGGCTATGTTGTTGGCTAGTATTGGGAGATCAGGCTTTTGGGTTGAACTTTAACAAGTGGGATCAGGGTCTAGTGACCGTAGCAGCGGTGCTTGCAGCCTTCATTGCTGCATTGAAGGTGGTCAAGCCTTATGCTGTATTTATGGCCATCCAGGGTGTTGGCCTAATCTTGCTGACGATCTCCTGGCTGAGTTATGACTCGGATGGAATTCATAATTTTTTGTATTTTATGCAACCTGGTCTTCTCAATTATTCGAATATCAGTTATAGCGGATTTGTCTTTAGTTGGGCATGTGCCTGGGGTTATCTGGCGATAGAGCTGTGGCATCGTTATCCCCCGACAGTGTTGACCAAGGCAGTTTTTTCTCTCTTGTTTTTTGGCTTGGCATTGATTCTAGCGAGCTTTTATTACTCTCAATATAACTCGAGTCTCAACACTATAGCAGGGCGGCTCGATGCAGTGACTGCTGGTCTGGAATTTCTAGTGTTGCTGATTGGTCTGGGGTGTATTTTATTGAAGGCACCGTTTGTCATTAACTGGATGCTGTTGGCAACAGCTTTGCTGATAGCGAGTGATATGGTTTACAGCGAACAAGATGTGCCGGCAGGTATTGAAGCTGTCTGGATGTTCGGTCAATTTTTATTATTGTCTTCCTATTTGCTGCTATCCGAGATCAGGAAAGAAAGTCTGGAAAAAACCAATGATGTGCATTACTACGAAGACAAGATCAAGCGCTCAAGGTCTGATCTATCAGGGGTTCTCATCCTGCTTTCCTTGGGGGGATTATTGACGATGGTGGTGCTAGGTCTGATTCATATTCACGTTGTATGGAAAGCTTTTTTTGCGGTTTTGTTTATCGTTGCCCTAGTGGTCAGCGTGGTCTGGTTAACAGATCATTTTGACGATGGTGTGCAGTATCTTAAAAAATATACTAAACGCTTGCATCAGAACCGGCTGGAGCATGCAGACTGGCGGACTGAAGATGGACGAATCCACACTACGCTGCAGTCTACTGGACTGGGTGAATATCTTGATTCACTCAGTCAGTCGGTGTGTCAGCTTAAACAGGATGTCATTTTTCTTGGGCCAGAAAGGCTTTATCCCGAAGTTGTAAGGAGCGCTGGGCTAGGCCAGATAAGCTGTTTTATTGTCATGCCATTTAGTCTTGAATGGTCTGATGACGTGCACCGTATCCTGTCCAGTGTCTGTAAATCATTAACCGTTCAGCCGATGCGCGGGGACGATGTGTTTAAGCCCAGTGATATTCTGGTTGATATCTGGCAAAGTATTAACATCGCAGATTTCGTCATCGCCGATATTTCGGGAAGAAATCCTAATGTGCTTTATGAACTCGGTATCGCCCATACCCTCGCCAAACCAGTGCTGATCATTTCAAAAAATGCTGATGATATCCCGATCGATCTCAGCACCCGTCGGGTTATTATTTATGGTCAGAATGGAACGCGCTGGCAAGAAGATCTTGAAACCAAAGTGACTCTGGCAATCCAGGAAATCATGCATGCTTATTCGCTGAATGTCTCAGCGAAGTAAATTTAATTACCTGCATTGTAATGTTTCCTCCATTCATTCTTCTACTTTGGCTAAATTTTCAGCTTTCGTTTCATCGGTCTGCACATTCTTGTCATAAATCGCTACGCTCATCCGATCGATATGCGCAGCCAGATCAGCATTAGTGAGCTGGTTATATTGTGATAGATCTACGGTATAGGGCAGATGTAATTCCATTTCCAAATTAAACATGATGCAAGAGTGAGCCGCAGACAGTATCAATAATATGGCGAGGAGAACCGACAAAGTCAGGTTTGATTTGGAAATGGAATTACTACCCCATTTTGTGTTCTTAATTACTTGAGGGAGAAAAAGGATGGTTAACGCAATCAGTATATTATTTGGTATGCTGATAATTATCGATCATTTTATACCGGTATGAGCCGCAAACAGAGAAAGCTATCATGAGCAATGACACCTTCAATCTTGATAAAAATCAACTGATCCAACGCGCTTTCGATCAGATGGAGCAGTATATACAAGGTGCTGGCTATACCTTACGCCAGAAGCTGGCCTTGACTTGCCGCATTCTGTTCGATAATGGTCATGATTCTGGTCTTGCTGGCCAGATCACGGCGCGTATGGAACAGCCGGGTACTTTTCTGACGCAGCGACTTGGCTTGGGATTCGACGAGATCAGTGCGGGTAATCTATTGTTGGTTGATGACAATCTGCAGGTACTGGAAGGGGATGGCATGGCTAATCCCGCCAATCGCTTCCATGCCTGGGTCTATCGCGCACGCCCTGATGTGCGCTGTATTATTCATACTCATGCAGTGCATACGGCAGCCTTGAGCATGCTGGAGGTGCCTTTACAAATTTCTCATATGGATAATTGCGTACTGTATGATGATGTGGCTTTTCTTCCCAAATGGCCAGGGGTGCCAGTGGGTAATGAGGAAGGTGAGCTGATTGCCTCAGCATTGGGCAATAAACGGGCTTTATTGCTGGCGCATCATGGCCTGCTGGTGGCTTGTGGCAGTATTGAAGAAGCCTGTCTGCTGGCGCTCGCATTCGAGCGGGCTGCGCGCATGCATTTACTGGCTGCCTCTGCTGGTAAGATTCAACCGATTGATCCTGAACTCGGGCGTGAAGCACACGATTGGATTCTGCGTGCACAACGCAGTGCAGCTGCATTTGCTTACTATGCACGCCGCAGCCTGAAACAGCAACACAATGCGGATTGCTTGCTAGAATGATTTCGCTTTATTTTAATTCCCTGACACAGCGATTTGCGATCTGGTTTGCACTTGCCGCGCTATTACCCATACTTCTGATTGGTTATAGTCTGTTGCATACGTTTGAGACCGAGATGCACAAGGCTGCTATCCAGCAGGTCTCAGCAATTGCTGATAAAAAGGTTGAACAGATCAATTTTTACTTACAGGAGCGATTGCTCGATGCTCATCTGATTGAGGGAGCGGAGACTACCCATCAAGCCATTGATCAATTTATTAATGTGTTTAATCGGTATGGTGTTGATTCCGAGGTTTATCGTGAGCTGGACGCAACATATCGCGAGCACTTTAGACGCTTCGTCAGCGGCGCAGGGTATTACGATGCATTCCTGATTTCTATGGATGGATCGATTATTTTTACAGTTGCTCACGAGTCTGATTTTGCCACTAACTTGCTTACTGGTCTTTATCGCAATACAGGACTGGGTCAGGTATTTCGTCAGGCAGTGGAGACAGGGAAGAGCAGCATCTCGAATTTTGAGTATTACGAGCCTTCTAAAGGCGCCATTGCAGCCTTTGTTGGCGTTCCCATTATTATTGACGATGTAATACATGGCGTTTTTGCACTTCAGATTTATAGTGAACGTGTATTTGAGGTGCTTACCAACAATGTCGGTCTCGGAGAAAGCGGCGAAACGATCGTTACCCGTTTTGAAGACGAACAGACAGCATTAGTGATGGCACCCTTGAAAGATGAGCCTGATGCAGCCTTAAAGCGGACCATTTCTCTTAAAGATCCCATTCTGTCAAGTACCATCAAAAAAAGTCTGGACGGTGAGGCTGGTGGTGGAATGGCCATCGATTATCGTGGTCATCAGGTGGTAGCGGCCTGGCGTTATTTCCCGCGAACGAAGTGGGGAATGGTGGTGCAAATCGATGTGGAGGAAGCTTTTGCCTCCGTCTTTCGGGTACGTACCATTGGCTTTGTGATTCTATGTTTGACCCTTATCCTTGCCACGCTAGGTGCGATGTTGTTCAACCGGCGTGTGATGACACCTCTGAAAAATCTCAATGAAGGGGCGCAGGCGATTGCGTCGGGAGATCTGCGGCAGCGAGTCCCGAGTGAAGGGTGGGATGAGGTAGGGACATTGGCTGATGCCTTTAACACTATGACCGAACGGTTGAATACCAGCTACCGTGAGCTGGAAGATCGTGTAGCAGAAAGAACAGCCGAGCTGGAATATGCCAATGCCGAATTAGCCATCAAGGAAGAGGAGACGCGTTCAGTGGTCGAGCATATGGTGGATTGTGTCGTTACGACCAATGAAAGAGGCTTCATGCTTTCGGTCAATCCAGTGATGGAAAAGCTGTTTGGCTATACCAGCGAAGAAGCGGTTGGTCAGAATATAGCTATTCTGGTTCCAGAGCCGGATCGCAGTCAGCATCAGTTTTATATGGAGCGCTATTGTAAGACGGGTTATGGGCAAAAATATGTCGGTCGCCCGTATTTAAGCGGATCTCATGGTATTGGCTTAGAAAGGGAAGTGGAAGGGGTACACAAAAACGGTGAATTGATTCCTATCTATCTCGCGGTTAGTGAATATTTCGTGGGAGGGAAACGCCATTTTACTGGTGTAATGCGTGATATCCGTGAGCACGTAAAAATCATGAAGGATCTGGAAAATGCTCGGCTGGAGGCAGAGCAGGCCAATAAAGCCAAATCAGCTTTTCTGGCAGTGATGAGTCACGAGATTCGAACGCCCATGAATGGTGTGATTGGAATGGTTGAAGTCTTGCAGCAATCAAGCTTAACCAGCTACCAGATGGAAATGACCAATCTGATCAAAGAATCAGCGTTCGCCTTGCTGGACATAATTGAGGATATCCTTGATTTCTCAAAAATTGAAGCAGGCAGGATAGAGATCGAGCTCGCACCAATACCATTGGCGACGGCGGTGGAAAAAGCGTGCAGCATGCTGGAACATCTGGCGGCGAACAGGGGGGTAGAGCTGACTTTATTTACCGACCCGACTATCCCTGAGGAAGTACTTGGTGATGCGTTGCGTCTACGCCAGGTGCTGGTCAATTTGATCAACAATGCGATTAAATTCTCCAGTGGTCAGCAGCGACCAGGTCGAGTGTCAGTCCAGGTGACCATGACCGAATTGACCTCAGAGCGTGTACTCATTGCCTTCCAGATAACGGATAATGGTATCGGTATGAATGAAGAGACGTTGAAGCGTCTGTTCACTCCTTTTAGCCAGGGAGATATATCTACCACCCGGCGTTTTGGGGGGACTGGCTTAGGACTGACGATCACTCATCATTTGGTAGAATTGATGGGAGGAGAGATCACCGTTCAGAGTATACCGGGTGAAGGTTCCACTTTTATCGTACACCTACCATTTAAACCTTTACCGACTAAACCAGTTAGTCGCGATAAAATGGTTGACCTTAGTGGACTTTCATGTCTAGTGATTGGTGACGAAGAGGGGATAAGTAACGATCTGGTTGCCTATTTGAAGTTTGTAAATGCGAATGTTGAACGTGTGACTGATCTTGCCGCGGCGCGTGAGCGCATCAAGAAGCTTCCTCCCGGGCAATGGCTGCTCGTGATTGATGCAGGTCATGAGGAGCCGCCTGTAGATGAACTACGTTTGGCTTTCCGCACCCGAGCAATGCTGAAGACGGAAGAAAAGCCTCATTTTGTCATCGTTAAAAGGGGACGGCGTCATCGCGGACGCATCCAGCCAGACGGATCGGTTACGCTAGATGGGAATATTCTGTATCGGCAAGCATTTCTTCAGGCAGTTGCCGTTGCCGCAGGTAGAGCAAAACTGGAAGAAGAAGTGCCTACTCCTCAAGGGATTAAACGGATTACACCACCTTCCCGTGAGGAAGCTTTACACCGAGGGAAACTGATTCTGGTAGCGGAAGATAATGAGATCAACCAGAAAGTTATTCGACAGCAACTGGCTTTGCTGGGGTATGCCGCAGATGTGGCAGCAGATGGACAGGAAGCCTTGCAGCGTTGGGAAAGCGGAAACTATGCTTTGCTCCTGAGTGACCTGCATATGCCGAAGATGGATGGCTATCAGCTTACCCAAAATATCCGCAGTGCCAAGAAAGGGAAGACCGATATTCCAATCGTAGCGCTAACTGCCAACGCGCTCAAAGGTGAAGCCGACAAATGCCGTGCTCTCGGCATGAACGATTATTTGAGTAAGCCAGTACAGCTGCAACAACTCAAAGTCACACTGGAGAAATGGATGCCTGCACCAGAATATAAGCCAGTTGTGCCTGCTGAGCAAGCTGCGGGCAGCCAAGCAATTACACCGGTGGTAGATGTGAGTATACTCGAAGCATTAGTGGGCAATGATCCCGCAACCATTCGAGAATTTTTGCAAGATTTCCGTACCAATACCAGCGAAATTGGCGAGCAATTGCGGGATGCTGCTCGAAAGAATCAATTCGATTTAATCAAGGCGGCCGCGCATAAACTCAAATCATCGGCGCGATCAGTCGGAGCAATGATGTTGGGCGAATGGTGTGCGAAAATAGAGCAAGCAGCTAAAGATAGCAATGAAAAAGAATTAGCCAGTTTGTTGCCTCATTTCGAAGAAGAACTGAAGGCGGTCGATAACTATCTGGCAGCACTGGATAAGATCCAATAAGAAAAATAGGAATATTAACAATGAAAATTCATGAGTACCAGGCTAAGGAGATTTTACGCCGTTATGGTGTAAAGACACCGCCAGGAATCGCATGCTTCAACGTGGATGACGCTGTTGCTGCTGCTGAAAAACTAGGTGGTGACAAATGGGTAGTAAAAGCACAAATCTATGCAGGTGGAAGGGGTAAAGGGGGAGGAGTCAAATTAGCACGATCGCTGGCAGAAGTTCGGTTACTGGCGGAAGACATGCTGAATAAACCGCTTATTACGCCGCAAACAGGACCAGCCGGCCAAGTGGTTCATCGCCTCTATATCGAGCAGGGTGTGGACATCCAGCACGAATATTATGTGGGAATCGTGATAGATCGCAGTCGTCAGCGTGCCTGCCTGATGGCAAGTTCGGAAGGGGGCATGGACATCGAACAAGTTGCTGCGAGCACACCAGAAAGGATCCAGAAAATTCTGATTAACCCGATAGCCGGACTGAGCGATCAGGAAGCTGATACTTTAGCGCGCAAAATCGGCATACCTGCATCCAGTCTGCCCGCAGCACAAGTTTTACTGAAAGGGTTATATCAAGCTTTTGATGAGAATGATGCTTCGCTGCTTGAAATCAATCCGCTCATTGTGACGAGTGACGGTCAGGTACTTGCATTGGATGCAAAAATGAATTTCGATGATAACGCGCTGTTTCGCCATCCTGATATTGTTGCTTTGCGTGATCTGGATGAAGAGGATCCGGCAGAAATCGAAGCAGCCGAGCATGGTCTTTCCTATATACCACTCGATGGCAATATTGCTTGCCTGGTGAATGGTGCAGGACTTGCCATGGCTACGATGGATATCATCAAGCTCTATGGTGGCAGTCCCGCTAATTTTCTTGATGTGGGGGGTGGAGCGACTGTTGATAAAGTGACCGAGGCATTTAAGATCATGCTGCGTAATCCAAAATTGCGGGCTATCCTGGTCAACATCTTTGGCGGAATCATGAAATGCGATGTCATTGCGCAAGGGGTTACCATCGCAGCAAGGGAAGTAAAATTAGCGGTACCGTTGGTTGTGCGTCTGGAAGGAACCAATGTGGAAGTGGGTAAAAGAATTCTGGCTGAATCGGGATTGTCGATTATTTCTGCAACGACTATGGCCGATGCTGCTGAGAAAGCAGTGAGGGCAGCAGCATAGAAGCAATGGGAGTCTAAATTATGTCTATTTTGATTAATAGTAATAGCCGAGTGATCACCCAAGGTATCACGGGTAAAACGGGGCAGTTTCATACCCGATTGTGTCGCGAGTATGCCGATGGACAGCAATGTTTCGTGGCAGGTGTCAATCCCAAAAAGCCGGGTGAGGAGTTTGAGGGGATACCCATTTTCGCTACTGTGCAGGAAGCCAAAGAGGCTACGGGTGCGACCGCCTCGGTCATTTATGTACCCCCTGCATTTGCAGCAGCAGCGATCGATGAAGCAGTAGAAGCCGAACTTGATCTGGTCGTTTGTATCACGGAAGGCATACCCGTGCGCGATATGCTGCGTACCCGTTATAAGATGGAGGGACGCAAAACACTGCTGATTGGGCCAAATTGCCCTGGCATCATCACGCCTGATGAGATTAAAGTTGGCATCATGCCCGGCTATATTCATAAGAAAGGGCGCATTGGTGTAGTTTCGCGATCTGGCACGCTGACCTATGAAGCCGTAGCCCAGCTCATGGCATTGGAGTTAGGTCAGTCCACTTGCGTGGGGATCGGCGGGGATCCGATTAATGGGTTGAAACATCTCGATGTGATGAAGCTGTTCAATGATGACGATGAAACCGATGCAGTATTGATGGTGGGTGAGATCGGTGGAACTGATGAAGAAGAATGTGCCCGCTGGATCAAGGACAACATGAAAAAGCCGGTGGTTGGCTTTATCGCGGGCCTGGCAGCACCACCAGGCAAACGCATGGGACATGCTGGAGCAATTATTGCCGGCGGTAAAGGAACGGCGCAGGAAAAAATTGCCGTCATGGAAGAATGCGGGATTCGTGTCACCCGCAACCCGGCGGAAATGGGTAAATTGCTCAAATCGGTGTTATAACCACAAGGGTACTGATTCAGGAATTTCCCTAAGAAATCGTTTGGAAAGAATAAAGAGGAAGTTAACGATGTATCGAGTTTCAGCTGTGTTTTTAATCGCCGTGTTTTTAATCGCTTTGCTGGCAAGCTGTGCCCCGACTCAGCCACTCCCACCGCCAGCTAAGCCTGAAAAATCTGTGCCTGGAGCACAGCCGACACCGGCACCAATGAAGCGTCCGTCCGGTCCTTTACCACCCAGTACGCGACCAACTTACAATCTGGGTGGCTATCCTCCTGCCACTAAGGAAGGCTATATTGATGGTTGTGAGACTGCGAAGAAAACCCGCTATGGTTACAAGGATGAGCAGCGCTATCGTAATGATGAACAATACCGCATGGGATGGGATGATGGATTTGCGATTTGCCGTGGTAAACGTTAAATAAACCTAAAAACAGTTTTTAGGTTAAAAGCAATATCACGCAAATTTGTTCGATCTTTTTTTCGATTTGGATGAAGCTATCCTTGATCAGCTTGAAATCTAAGTTAAGAGCGGTTCTTTCTTTTTTATTAGCGTTAACAACATTAGCCGCGTTATCCGTCTGGCCGGCCGATATACCAGATGCTGTCCGTCAAGCACTAAAGCAAGCAAGTATTCCTGAGACGGCGATTGGCATTTATGTAAAAGAAGTCAGTGGCAAACAGCCAGTGCTTGCTGTTAATTCAGATACCGCCATGAATCCTGCTTCGGTGATGAAGCTGGTGACCACCTATGCTGGGTTGGAGTTGCTGGGCCCTGCTTACAGTTGGCGGACCGAGATCTATGCATTGGGCAAGATAAAGGATGGGGTCTTGCGAGGTGATCTCGCGATCAAAGGGTATGGTGATCCCAATCTCAATCTGGAAAATTTCTGGCTATTAGTTCGCCAGATTCGTCAGACTGGCTTAAAAGAGATTACAGGTGATTTGCTTCTGGATAACAGTTACTACAATGTTGCTGAGGGCGATCCAGGTGCTTTTGATGGTAATCGCTATAAAACCTATAACGTTTTTCCTGAAGCAATGCTGGTCAATTACCGCACCTCAGCGCTGCATCTGATACCCCAGGCGGAAAATAATACAGTGCGAATAGTGGTTGATCCGGCCTCGGAATTGCTCGATTTAAAGAATAATCTGAAACTGATTCGTGGTAATTGCGGTGACTGGAGTAACCAACTGCATGTCGAGGTGCGTGAACAGCAAGGAGACAATGGCCGGATTACCGTTATTCTCAGCGGTAACTACGCGATGCAATGTGGTCAGAATACTTATCATTTGAGCCTGCATCAAAATTCAGCCTACGTGCATGATTTATTCAAAAAATTATGGCGACAGCAAGGCGGTTCATTTAGTGGCAGCGTGCGCAATGGCGTCGTGCCAAATGGAATAGCACCGCTCAAAGTGCACCACTCACCACCACTTGCGCAAATTATTCGCGGAATCAATAAATTCAGTAATAACGTTGCTGCACGACAGCTCTATCTGGCGCTAGGGGAAACGATGATGCCATCCAATGGCCATACCTCCGTCTCGCTGGAGCAATCCGATCAAGCCATCAGGCGATGGTTGCTTGCTAAACGTTTAAGCTTCCCTGAACTAATTATGGAGAATGGCTCGGGGTTATCGCGCCAGGAACGGATTAGTGCTAGCCAAATGGGGGAATTGCTGGTAGCAGCATTCCACAGTCAGGTAATGCCGGAATTTATCTCCTCCTTAGCGATTGCTGGGATGGATGGCACCATGAGGAACCGCTTCAGAGGTACTTTGGTTGCAGGGAGGGCGCATATGAAAACGGGCACGCTCAATGAGGTAACGGCGATTGCTGGTTATTTACAGGATCATAAAGATCGCCGTAATGTCGTCGTTTTCTTGATTAATCACCCGCAAGCGGCTAACGCACGCTCAGCTATGGATGCGTTGATCAGATGGGTATATGAAAGAGCATAAAATCAATATAATTCAGCCCGGATATTCGCTAGAAAACGAAATGATAGTGAGGTATTTTGCGAGCAGATTGAATGCTTCGCTCGAAACTCACCAGCGTATACATGTTATCCCTGGTCAGAGTTAATAGATCGTTCCAGTAAACCCTTTACCGTTCGCAGTGAGCCTGTTGAACTGCTAAGCAACTGATATCGACCTTCGACGAGCTCAGGCCGAACGGTCCTTTTGTAAAGGTTTGACTGGAACGATCTTATTCCATTTCCAAATCAAACATGGCACGAAGGCGAGCCGCAGACAGTATAAATAATACGGCAAAGAGAAGCCGACAAAGCCAGGTTTGATTTAGAAATGGAACTACTAGTATTTTATTGCGACTGAATCGTTTTATAGAAAGGAGAAAAATGATATTTGCTCGAATGAGTGCTGCCTGCCGGCTATTGGTACTGGTTCTCGGTATCAGTAGCGTGTTTCCGAGCTGGGCGGATAAAGTAAATGGAACATTTTCGGCACAGCAATCATGCCCGGCCTATATCTCGAAAAATAAACTGACCAACCCAGATCAGACCGCGCTTCAGGTGGGGGAGAATTACCAGACACTTGAGGTTAATCGACCTGATCGTCCAAGCTGGTACCGAATTATTGTGCCGGGTGCCCATCCTAAAGAGCGCTGGGTCAGTGCCGACTGTGGACAATTCCAGATCGAACAAGGAGCAGGAACAGGGGCAGGAGCAGGAAATAATGTTTGTAACACTGCTGGTCGAGCGGATAGTTATGTGCTCGCGCTCTCATGGCAACCTGCATTCTGTGAAACTAAACCACAAAAACCAGAATGCCAGATTACCGATCCGGCTTCTTATCAAGCACGGCATTTTACTCTGCATGGTCTATGGCCCAACCAACAGCAATGTAATAAGGAATATGCATTCTGCGGTAAAGTTGCTGACCAGAAAAAGAATTTTTGCGATTATCCGGCAATCAAGCTAGATGCTGATTCTCAGGCTGCATTGGCAGAAGTTATGCCCAGTGTAACGGCCGGCTCTTGTTTGGAGCGGCATGAGTGGCATAAGCATGGCACATGCCAGGCCACTTGGTCTATGGAGGAATATTTTGACCTGTCAGTGGATTTAACTCGTCAATTTAATGAAGCGGGCATGGCTTATTTCATGAATCGCAAAATCGGCCAGCAAGTACGTACCGAGGATTTTTTAAATCGCATAGCCGCTGTCCTTGGACCAGCCGCACGAGACAAGGTGAAATTGAAATGTGAACAGGGAATGTTAGTAGAAGTGCAGATCAACCTCATCGCTGACCCGGCACCAGGCAAGGATCTCGAACAGCTGATTGCTCAGGCACCAAAACAAACTCCTTCCACCTGTAAAGAAGCATTTTTCGTTGATCCTATCGGCTATCAGCAATAAATGACATAGGTAGAGCAGCAGATGCAAAACGCCGTTCGGCCTGAGCTGTGAGTAGTGAGCAGTGAGCTTGTCGAACTGCCGAACAGTCGAAGGCTGATGTCAGTTGCTCAGTGGTCGGTGTACGCACGCTGTGAAATTTCAGCGCTCCCTTTTGGATACGATAGACACCCTCGAACACCAGGCAATGCAGATGAATGTTGAGATTGGCCGAACCGAGTCGTTGGATGAGCATGATTGCGCCAGTTTAAGCATCTCACCGTTTAAATTCTCCATGTTTGATCAGAGAAGTAGAAATAGCGTGTTAAATCATTAAATCATTAAATCATTTACAGTATTATCGGCGTCAACAGCAGCGTACGATTACTCTGTCGGATATCCGAATTCCTTGAATAAGTCCTGGTGATGCTCGAGCGCGACTCGCTGTAACTCTACCGACATATCCTGTCGCCAACGCTCGATGCCCCAATCTTTCTTGTTCGTCACATGGTCGTGATTACTACCCATACAGCTGCTGATTTCGACTTCATCAAGCCCGATATCTTTATATATTCTCTGAACTATCTTTACAGGATCCCGGACAAATTCTTCATACTTGACGATATGATATTCAATATTCCGGCTATTATTCATCCGCCTAAGCAAATTTGCTTTCTGAGATTTTCCGAGGTTGATCAGATAATTCGCTTCTGACTTGAACTTCTCTACGCCAAATCCCGCGTAACCTCTTTTTTGATTGAATGATCTGACTGAACAGAACACATCTCTGATATCGCGAACTATCAGGATGCTTATGACTTTTGGGAATAGCTCGCAAAAATACTTATACTTGTTATCCGGAAACTTTTCACAGAAATACCTGGAAATGGGTTTATCCTCTTTTTCCTTGAGAATTCGATAATTATCCTCTATCGCACTAATGCAAAAGCTTGCCGCTTTTTCGGTGAAGGAATTTCCAAACCACTCGGAAAGGTAGGTTTCCTCGAAATTGAAGTAGGTTGGAGCACCGACTGCATTGTTGTTTTGCGTCGCCTGCCAGTTCTTGTCGCCAGGTTTAGAATTATTGACCTTCGTCATGAGCATGAACAGGTGAGCCCAATACGTGGCTAACCTGAACTCATATGGATATTCCCGTTTACCAACTATGGCCGGATGGTTTAACAGGTATGACATCAGAATTGTCGTGCCTGACCGGGGAAGCCCATCGACCAGAATGGGCGTGAGTGAGCTTTGGTGCGAAATAGGTTGATGCCTTTCGCCACGGATAGCGACAACGTTTCCCCTGCGCCCGTCCTGAAAATCGGCAACAAAGTTCAGAACAAATTGAGGAGCGATACCGATAGTGCTGATCAATGTTAGAAATGTGGTCTTGAATACACCGTCTATCTCTTGAACCATGATCGGATAGATCTTGTCCAGCGCGTTGGAATCCTCGTAGGCAATCAAATTTGTAACAGCCTGCCTGGCCGTTACATTCAGATGCAGATTAATAAAGTGCCCGACATTATTAGGCCCAATCGGGGGAGAAATCACTTCAACGAAAAGATCAAGCTCTTTCAGCTGTTTTGTGCTGAATTCAGTAATACGGAAAAATTCTTGCATAAAACGAATTCCTTCACACCCGTGAGGTTTTTGCAGGCATGAGAGAGCGATTGACTGGATTTATTAATGTTCGTTTATGAAAATGAATCGAGCAGATCCATAAAATCCCTGGCAGTTTTTTTGCTTCTGCAGTATTGATAAACTACCTTTGGCGACTTTGACTTTAAGTCACAGCTTCGGATCCTTATAAATCAAATCCGTACGCAAGCTTGTAGCATAGTACACAGAGAAAACAAACATTTTTTATGAGAATTGAATATACTGAAAGTTATATTGGCTGTCAAAAAAAACAGGGATAATTAATCGAAAAATGACTACATTTCTGGTTCATCCGGTAAATGCGTACTATGAATTCAACCGACCAGAACATAATTTGTTTCATGCAAGGAATAATAGCGGACAGACCACGGTTTACTGTTAGAATCTATCAGTCGCAATAACTGATAGGAACACTCTTATGCCGCGACGTACTCGCCTTACCTTACCAGATGTTCCACTTCACCTTATTTAACGTGGTAACAATCGCCAAGCCTGCTTCTTTACCGAAGAGGACTATCACTTTTATCTGGATTGACTAACCGAATATGCTGGTAAGACCAGTTGTAAGATGCATGCCTATGTACTTATGACCAACCATGTGCATTTGCTGCTCTCCGCCGATCGAGCTGAATCTGCCGGGGAACTGATGAAAGTACTCTGTCAGCGTTATGTGCAGTATGTGAATCGCACTTATCAGCGCAGTGGAACCTTGTGGGAAGGGCGTTTCCGTTCCTGCCCCGTGCAGGAAGAAGCCTATTTGCTAGCGTGTCAGCGCTATATCGAATTGAATCCGGTGCGGGCAGGCACTGTGGCACATCCAGCTGAATATCAGCTGAATATCGTTGGTCTAGCCACCGAGTGAACGGGCAGGGAGAGATCAATGCGCTGATGAAACCGCACTCGCTTTACATGGCACTGGGATTAGATGACACTGGTAGGCAAAGGGCTTACCGCGAGCTGTTCCGTGATGAGTTGGAGTTAGATCTGGTGAATGAAATCCGGCGAGCGATAAATGGTAATTTTGCTCTCGGCAATGAACGTTTTGTAGTACAAGTATCGGCGGCTTTGGGGCTAAGGGCAGTGCCTGGCAGTCTGGGAGACCACGTAAGATTAAACCTAAAAACCGCAGTTGACCGCTTGATTGGAGAGTTAAGTCCATGACATATAGAGGCATTCCTGGAATTTTCTCATTCACCAGAATGGTGAGGCCGCTACGAGGAGCATCATGTGTCGCTCCAGGCACGAATGCGGCGTTGCTCTTCGTTGCAGGGAACGGCCCTGCGGCCTCATCGCGCCTTGCCTCGCACCTGGACCACCACACGCTTCACCCCGTCCAACTGCGGTTTTTAGGTTAAAGAACCAAAATCTAGCAATCTGTTTTTTTTTACATAACTGGAAACCGTGGCCTGAGAATCATCTAGCCGACCTCCCATCGAAGTCTGCGATGGGGTAAAAGGCAAGGTGCAAATATTGTTTTTTACACAAGGAGGCCGAAATCAGATTTTGTGGGATAAATCTACATTCTAACAATAACATAGCAGTAATAATTAACGACATGAACAAGATTTTCGCCAACCGATTCTGCCAAAACGACTTGAGCAGAATTCTTGCGTACTGGAACCGCACAAAGCAGAACTGGCTGTAATGGTCGTGGAATCCACCTACAATTGGTACTGGTTGGTCGATGACTTAAAAGCGGCAAGCTTAAAAGTGAAACTGACCAACATAGTTGCCATGAAGCGTTACGCGGGATTTAGCACAGCAGATATGCAGCATCTGCTATGACTGAGCATTCTGTCTTTCTGTAATTTTTACCTGAACACTCAAGCGGCACCAACGTTTCTCTGGGACAGCTTTTCGTCAGAACGGCATTAGAACATAAAATACCGTTTGATCCAAATGGGTGACTGGCACGACCCGGGCGTAGCCAATAATGAGGAAACAGATTCGACGATTCAACAAACCAGATCTATAAAATAAAAAAACCTGCTGTCAGAAAAAACAGCAGGATAGTTGGAATTTGCACTTGAGACGGGCCGGCCAATGGGTGTCCCTTATTCCCTATTACGGGGCCATCTTAGTGCTTATCGAGAGCTTCCTCGTCGCACATTACCTGGATGATCTGTTCCATTTCGGCCAGGTATTTTTTAGCCTCCAGATCAGAGTCCACCTTTGCCTTCGTCTCGTCGACAAAATTCGTGAAGTGCTTCAGAAAAACCCTCATCACATGCGAGACACCTTCCTCGGTCACCAATCGACAATCCTGCCCAAAATACTTTCCACGGCTAAAACTGCCGGTGATAATTTCATACGAGGGAAAATAGGCTACATTGGTCCTGGCGTGGACAACCGTTTCCGCAGCCACTCGCAGCACCGACTTGGAATAGGTGGTCGAGACCAGCACGTGTTGCGGTTCCATGGTTGCGATGAGAGGAACCGGAGAGACGGTCAGGATGACTCTCGATGCCGGGTTTATCTCTCGGAGAAGGTCAATGAAGGCCAGCATGTCTGCCGTGACTTCATTGACATCGAAATTGACAAACTGATGCCGTTTCGGATCAAAGTGGCCGCCGGCGACACCGGGACACAACGGATACGCCGCGCCGTCCTCCCGCGAGACCCAACATTCGGTTAGGCCGAGGGTGAAGACAAAAATATCCAGCTCCTCGAAGGCTCGCCTCACAGCTGCGAAATGTTGCGATCGGTCAAGCTCATATTCGCGCCAAGAAGTGAATCCGCTCGGCTGGATCTGCGGCCGGAAGGGGTCGATTATCGATTCATCGTCGCAGTACCACGCGTCATCCATCGGCCGGAACCTGCCATAGGCGCGCTGGAACAACTGCAGCAACTGCCGGGTGGTGTAAATGTTTCCGTAGCGAGCGGTAAACAACTCATAGTTGAACCACTCTTTCATGTCCCGTGCAAAAAGCGGGTGAGCTTCCTCAGTGACAAAAAAGTTGAAGCCGTTGTTCCTGAGATAACGCGCGATGTGCTGGGCAAAGCAGCTTCCGGCGGTTGCCACTCGATCCTGAGGTGAAATGCGGAATGGCACCGTCATCACGGGGTCGACGTTGGCCGGCAACACGGAAGCTACAGCACGACGCCAATAGGCAGAGTCGGGCAAAGACTTATAGGGATGTGTCACGATCGCACGCCTCCAGGTTGAAAAGGGATACCAGCCGCCACAAGTAACTGGGTCAGCACTTGGACTCCATACCAGGTGTTACCGTGAGTCGGATCGCGCTGCCATGCCTTTTCAACGAGAAATCCCTCCGGATTCATCGTATTGCTCGGGGCCGGGATAAAAGTCGCCCCGATAGTGTCGCACGCTTCTTTCAGAACCGCGGAATGAGTCCGCCAAAGCTTATAGCGCAGAGCTGCGGGGGAGATGCCCTGGGCGCTGATCTTTTCTTGGAATTCCCCAGGATAGCTAGAAATATGCTCTTCGCTCGGATTCGGCGGCGGAGTCTCCAAGACAAGGACCGGACACTTGACATGTCCCCTCAGATGGGTGATCAATTCCACTGCCGGTTTTTTTAGGCGTGCCAGCGTTGCTTTAACGGCTTCATAGGGCACCAGATCGCTTCGTGCATCAAAGGATATATCCGGCTCTGTGGGCAGAACGAAATCGAATGGCCGCGGGTACTGCACCAACCCCAGGATGTTATGCTCGTTCCCTCTGATAGCGAGGAATAGTAGATCGCATCGTTCCTTAAGAGCATTGTCTGCCGCTTTGACTATGGCCGGATTGATCTCTCCCTTGTCGACCAGCAATGGTAATGGTTGTATGTCCGGACCGGAAAGACGCACAAACTCAAAGGCAGCTTCCAGTTTCAGAGCATCTCGATACTTCTCCACCGCACCTCGTAAGGCACCTAGATGACTATGGCCGATGCCAACAAGTTTTTTCACTCCGGACACAACAACATCCTCCAGGCCACGTCCTGATATACCACTCTTCCGCTTTCAGATATGTGCGTCATCAGGATGTTTACCGACGAACATTAGCGGCAAATGCTGCACAACAACCTTTACACTTCATCCCCATAATCTCCCCAAGACATCAACGCGCTGTGTGCTTTTCGCCAACGTTGGCTGAATCCGCACTCTTCGTCTAATTTATTCTGCACATAAATCAATACTCACCTCACCTTCGCCTGGGACTCATTACTTTCGACCCAGTCAATGGCACGCACCAAGTGCTGCACGAGCGGCGTACTCAATTTTCTTGTCCACCACTTCCTGACGTGCGCTGTCGATATCTATTGTCGAGTCTGCGCGAGTTTTCGAAAAGAAAGGCAAGCGGTAATGCTACTGCTCGAGAGTCAATGACTTCACGACGTCTACCCCAACCGCATCCCATGTATCCCATCGGATGGCGCCGCTACTCGAACACTCATCACCACAAGCTGTGAGCTTTGGGCCCGTCACCAGAATAGCGACCAATACTCTGACTTGCGTATAGGAAAAATAAATGCTCTTTTCATAGTAAATAAAAATACAAGAAAGAGGATGAAGTGTCAAACACTCTCACAAGCGATTTGTAGAGAACAAATAAACTGTCCGGACTTGTAGCAAATGATCTATCCGGTTTTATATGGAGCTCTGGGAGAATTTCGGATGAAACGAACAGACTGGCTACTGGAGACCAGGAAGATGAGATTTGAAGAAGCGTATATAAGCTATAAAAGAGGGAATCTTACGCAAGGGGAAGCGGCATTATTGTTATGTTTATGCGATCGCACATTCCGGTGCTACCTAAACCGATATGACGAAGGTGGTCTGGATGCGCTGCGAGATAAGCGGCTTGTTCAAGTATCACACCGACGTGCGCCGGTGGATGATCTATATTTGAAAGAAACCTATATGCCTGCTTTCAATGCTGAGTTTATGCAATCACCTGCCGAGGAGGTGTGTTTTTGGCCTTGGATCGGAGGGCAGCTTGCTGACATCCTCTGTGAGTGCCATGAGCGTGTTGTTAGCCATGATAACTGCGTTAGTTTTGAAGGCTTAAAGCTTCAAATCCCAGCAGATCGTCATCGCTGCCATTATGTGAAAACCAGAATCACTGTGCTGCGCTATCCAAACAGACAAAAGGCCATCATGCACGACCCAAGGAAGCTTGCTACATACAATTTGTCTAGCAGGGAAATGAAACTTAGCGACATAGTTATTGCATAAATCTGCCGCTACAGCTACGCCATGAATTAAATGGATAATTCAATGCGTCTCAAAGCGGACAATTTATTTGCTACAAAAAAGAACATTTCTATTTTTCTATTAGTTGCTAACACAAATTTGGGCAGTAATTATATGACTACTTTAGTTGATATTTGCTTTAAGAAAACTTTTGGTGTTGCGCTGTATTTAACAAAATTAAAACTGAGACACTATCCTGTCATCCTTATGTTTGTGTTTGACTATTAATTAAATTTTCAGTACATTCAATTTTCATGAGAAAGATGATGCATTTTTCTATACGCTCAGCTATTTATGTTTTGGCTACTAAATACAAATAATGCGTACGAGGAATGGAAACTGCAAAATACCTGGAAGTCCGAAAGAAGGTAATCTGTCGATGAACTTGCGCACCACTGCCTGGGTGATCGTCTGCTGCATTGTGATGAGCAGTTATACCGTGAGCGCGCGCAGCAACGACACGTCATTGCATCCGCTCACACACGAGGATTTGCGGTGGCTGAATCGTGTCACATTCGGCGTGAACAGCGAAACCGTCGAGCGTTACCAGCAGCTCGGTCGTAGTCGATTCTTCGACGAGCAGTTGCGCCCACCAGCTGATGATCCACCCGAGCTGGCCACAGACATCCGCGCCCTTTCTATCTCGCAAAAGAGTGCGAAAGAGGCGCTGAAGGCAGCTCGGTCAGAGCAGCAGCGAATCCAGCGCCTCGATAATCCCGAAGAGCAGCAGCGGGCGCGTATGGTGCTGAATCAACAGAAAAACAAGATGACCTACGAGACGGCGAAGCGTCAGCTCATGCGCAATCTCTATTCCCCATGGCAGCTTCGCGAACAGTTGACGTGGTTTTGGATGAATCACTTTAGCGTGTTCTCTGGCAAGGGTGATGTTGCGTTCATGTTGGCCGATTACGAGAACAACGCTGTTCGACTGCACGCGCTCGGCTATTTTCGCGACCTCGTGCTCGCGACACTGAAGTCGCCGGCGATGCTTATATACCTGGACAACGCGCAAAGCGCGGTCCGGAAGATCAACGAGAACTACGCGCGCGAGCTAATGGAGCTGCACACGCTTGGCGTGAGCGGTGGCCCGAGTGGCTCGCACTACTCGCAACAGGACGTGCAGGAGCTGGCGCGAGTGCTCACTGGTGTCGGCATCATTCCAAGCGTTGATCAGCCGCAATTCAGGCCGGTACGGCGCCCGCAGCCGGTGCGGGAGGGTGCCTTTGAATTCAATCCCAATCGTCATGACTTCGGCACAAAGAAGATCCTGAACGAGACGATTAAGGGTACTGGAATGGATGAGGTCGAGCATGCTGTGTCGCTCCTGTGCCGCCAGCCGGCGACGGCGCGATTTATCAGCATGAAACTCGCAACGTATTTCGTCTCCGACAACCCCCCACGCAAGCTCGTAGACGCGATGGTGACCACGTTTAAGCAAACCGATGGCAACATTGCCGCTGTGCTCGGGACGATGTTTACCTCCTCTGAGTTTATTGCCATACTCAACCGCCCGCAGATAGAGGCGGGCAAGTTCAAGGACCCAGTACAGTTCGTGGTGTCATCGCTGCGCCTAGCCTATGACAGCAAGCGCATTATCAACTATCGCCCCGTAGTGAACTGGTTGCAGCAGCTTGGCGAGCCGTTATACGGGCGTATGACGCCAGACGGCTATCCACTCGAGGAATCGGCATGGACTAGCTTAGGACAGATAGTCAAGCGCTTCGAGATCACCCGAGCAATCGGCAACGGCAACGCGAGGCTATTTGACGACGATGACGGGACGCCGCGGCGTACGGGATTCCCAATGCTGGCGAGTCGGTTATTCTACGACACCATCGAGCCGACGCTCAGCGCAAAGACGCGTACGGCACTTGATCAGGCAACATCGCAGCAGGAATGGAATATGCTGCTGCTGGCCTCGCCTGATTGGATGGTACGGTAAAGAAGACATGGAGGGTTATGATGCAACGACGTGACATGCTCAAGCTAATACTGGCTGGTGCTCCTGCACTTGCCACATCATTCTCGTTCGTCTCGCGCGCTTACGCCTATGCGACGCATGGCGCGAGTGATACAAGGTTCCTGCTTGTGTTTCTGCGGGGTGGGTACGATGCGGTAAACGTGGTAATTCCCGTCAGCAGCAGCTTCTATTATGAGTCGCGGCCGATACTCGCGATCAAGAAGCCGAACGCTAATGATTCCGAGTCTGCGCTGGCGCTAGCGCGTGCGGGCAAGGCGGTAGAGTGGGGGCTGCACCCTATACTGAAGGACACCATCTATCCGCTGTGGCGACAACAGCAAGTAGCATTCGTACCGTTTGCCGGCACGAACAACGTGAGTCGCAGCCACTTTGAAGCGCAGGATGGCGTAGAAGAAGGGCTACCGGATGAGAGGCATGGCATGCGTTCATCTGGATTCTTGAATCGCCTCGCGGGTGTGCTTGGCAATGCGGTGGCACCGGTCGCTTTCACCGACAGTCTGCCAGTGTCGATGATCGGTGATCTCGTGATTCCTAATGTATCGCTGAAAGGTACGGGTCCAGCACCGCTCGCCGATCGACAAATGGCGCTGCTCGCGGACATGTACGCCGGTACACGTTTCGAGTCGCTCGTGAACGAAGGATTCAAACTGCGCAAGGATATTGCCGCGCAGGACACGATGATGCAGTCGGAGAACCGCAACGCAATCAGCGCCCGCGGCTTCGAGCTCGAGGCACGGCGCATGGCGGGGCTGATGCGCGACAAATTCAATCTGGGATTCATCGACGTCGGCGGTTGGGATACGCACGTGAACCAGGGCGGGGTGCAGGGGCAACTCGCAAATCAGCTTGGCAACCTTGGAGGTGGGCTTGCCGTGTTCGCGCGACAGATGGGTTCCGCCTGGAAGAACACCGTCGTTGTGGTGATCTCAGAGTTCGGTCGCACGTTCCGTGAGAACGGGACGCGTGGCACTGATCACGGTCATGGTACTGTGTACTGGATACTTGGCGGCGCCGTGCATGGCGGCCGCATTGCGGGCGAACAGGTGAGTATTGAGCGCAAGTCGCTGAACCAGGATCGCGACTGGCCTGTGCTGACAGAGTACCGGGCGCTGCTCGGCGGCCTGTTCCAGCGAATGTACGGGCTCGATGCCACGCAGCTAGGCCGGATCTTCCCTGGCGCCACCCCACGCGATCTCGATCTCGTGTAGGGCTGGCTTTTATGGTCTGTTGTTGGCCGTGGATTTTTCCCAACGACTTGAGCTGATTTTCTGCGCGTCGGGTGTACATTTGCCATCCGATGTTGCGTGCTCGCGTGGATCGACTCATGTGAAGCTACTTCCATTTCCAAATCAAACATGATGCAAGAGCGGGCCGCAGTCAGTATAAATAATAATACGGCAAGGAGAAGTCGATAAAGTTACGTTTGATTTAGAAATGGAATAACTATTGCAGAGGCTTTCTGATATTAAAACTGCAAAGCAAGCGGCCGCGCATGAGCAAATAGAAGGAAGAGAGCAAGTTGCTCGATATTTTTAAAAAGCCAGATAATTAAGAAATAAGGGCTTTTTGATTCTTATTTTTCTTCTTTTCAATTTTCTTTTTACTTTATCATATGAATAATTCTAAAGGAATTAAATCGTTTTGCAAAAAAAAATTAAAGATAATATATTATATTATCTAGGGACTTGCGTCATAACAAAATGTCATGCAAAAAGAAGGAAAAATGACAAATAAAAAGATACAGCAGTTATCTAATGACGGAAAAGAGCTAAAACATTCAGAACTACCAAAGAAACCCACCTCGGTACCTAAGTCGTTACTCGTTAATGACATTCGGGGTAGCTTGGATAAATGTGATGCTATTGGGATTGACGGTTGGGCATTCAACAAAATCAAGCAGGGCGATCCCTTGGAGATAGAAATTCTTGCGGATGGTCAACTGATTGGCCGTGTGATGGCTGATAAATATAGAGAAGATTTGCTTGCGGCGGGCTTTGGTAATGGTAACCACAGCTTTAAGATTGATCCTCCTCCAGGGTTATTTGATGGCAACGAGCATCTGATTGAGGCGCGGGAAGTATCAACGGGTTTCCTATTGCCTAATTCTCCAAAAGTCTTCAAAGCGGTACTTGATAAAAGTGATGATATCAGGCTCGATGGGGGCACATTGATCGGTTCGATATTGCTGCCTGAAGGCATTGCCTCATCGCTTTATCTGGAGGTTATCGAAGGAGTAACCGTCATTGGCGGTGGTTGGTGTACGCCGGATAGTGAGATTCACAATAAAGCGCATTTTCGTCTTCCTTTACCAACGTCCGTTTTTGATGGACGCCCTCATGCATTCTCGGTGCGCAGCAATGACCCAGCGATGTCCATTGGTGATCTGGCTACTATTACCCCTTACATGCTGACACCAGATTCTGCATTACTGCGTTATGCGCGCGAAGGGCTCAAGCCTAGTATCACTACCATGGCTGGCTTTCGCTATGAATCCTTGATCAATACGATCATCCAGCTTGGCGATGGAAAGACTAGTTCTGTTGCTGGAAGTAGCCTGGGTGTGCGCAGTAAGAAGACCGGTGAGACTGAAGAGGAACGAGGGGCGCCGTTAACTGAAAAGCTCAGTCAGATCGCTCATGCACATGCTCAACTGGTACGTGGCTTCAGTGAAAAAGATAAGGTATTCAAACCCTTGACATTTGTTACAACCGAGAATCCCTGTGTCTCAATTGTTATCCCGGTACATAATAAATTCCCGGTTACCTATCACTGTTTATTGTCATTATTGTTGGCACCTAATCGTATTTCCTTCGAGGTAATCATAGTAGATGATGGCTCCATAGATGAAAGCACTCGCATTCCTGAACTTATCAAGGGTGTGCAATACGTTCGTAACGACGAGACAGTAGATTTTGTCCGTGCCTGCAATCTTGGCGGCAGTCTTGCCCGCGGCGAATATATCGTCATGCTCAATAATGATACCGAAGTCACCTCTGGCTGGCTAGACGAACTTTTATGGCCTTTCGAACACTTTGACAATGTTGGTGTAACTGGAGCCAAACTATTATACCCTGATGGCTCTCTGCAGGAAGCTGGCGGCATCGTCTGGAATACAGGTGATCCCTGGATCTACGGCCGAGGGGCTAATGCACACGATCCACGTTACAACTATGCGCGTCAAGTGGATTACCTATCCGGCGCCTGCATCATGTTGCCAGCCCAATTGTGGAATGAGGTAGGTGGTTTTAGTGATACTTTTGCACCTGCATATTTTGAAGATACCGACTTGACTTTTAAGGTGCGGGACAAAGGTTGCAAAACTATTTATACCCCTTTTGCGCAAGTCATTCACTTCGAAGGCATCAGCAGCGGCACCAGTATCTCTTCGGGAATGAAGCGTTTTCAGGAAATTAATAGACTTAAGTTCAAAAGCCGCTGGGCAAGCTATTGTCGCGATAATGGCAGGGTAGGAGTCGATGTCGAGCTAAACAAGGATCGTAATATTGAGTTACGTGCACTGGTGCTTGATGCTGAAACGCCAATGCCTGATCAGAATGCTGGTAGCTATGCCGCCATTCAGGAAATGAGAATGTTGCAGAAATTGGGTTTTAAATGCACTTTCGTGCCGCATAACATGGCATGGATGGGGCGCTATACCGAAGATCTGCAACGCATGGGAGTAGAATGCATTTATGCACCCTTCGCAAGCTCAATTAATGAAGTTATTGAAAAGCGAGGTGGAGAATTTAATCTCGTCTATATTACGCGCTATTATGTGGCAAAACACTTTATCGATGTTATTCGCCAGTACGCGCCACAAGCCAAGATCGTCATGAACAACGCCGATTTGCATTTTCTGCGCGAACTGCGGGCAGCGGTGGAAGCCAAGAACAGCGAAGCGCTCAGCCGCAGCGTGCAAACTCGCGATGAGGAGCTTGCTACCATGCGCCAGGTTGACTTGACACTGACTTATACCGATGTTGAAAAAGCCGTCATTCTCTCACACAATCTTGATTCCGCCCGCGTTGCCAAATGTCCTTGGGTAGTCGAGGTTGCTAGCGAAGTTCCGGGATTTGATGCGCGCACTGATATTGCTTTCCTCGGCGGCTATAACCATCATCCGAATATCGAGGCTGTTGAATGGTTTGCCGATAAGGTCATGCCTTTGCTGCGAAAATCTCTTCCCGATGTCAAGATGCGCATCTATGGCAGTAACGTACCCAAGAGTCTGATAACCTTGGCCGAGAAGGTGGAAAATCTTGTTATTGAAGGCTGGGTTCCCACCCTCGATCAGATTTATAATACCTGTCGTATCTTTATTGCTCCTCTACGGAGCGGTGCTGGTATCAAAGGAAAAGTGATCGGTGCATTAGCGTATGGCGTACCCTCCATCCTCTCGCCCATCGCTGCCGAAGGCATACTATTCAGTAATGGGATCGATGCCTGTATTGCTGATAAACCAGAAGAATGGGTAGCGGCTATTACCAAATTGTATGGAAATTCTGAAAATTGGGCTAGCATGTCGCAGCAAGCACTCAGGTTTGCACAGAACCATTATGGGTTTGCCAAGGGGGTTACCCAAATGCAGGAAGCATTAGGGGAAGTCGAGATATTTACTACTATCAAAAACCGTGCGCTAGCTGCACATTAGAAAAACTAAAAAAGAACAACATGCAAGAAGAAAAAGCATTTTTTATTGAGAGTATAAACACTATCGCCATCCCATAAATATTTATATATTCATATGCCTTGGTAAGTGCTTCAACGCCTATAGGCAAAGAATAAAAATTTGATAGGGACACTGTTGACAATCAGGTTTTACATCAGTGGAATATATGATCAATCATACAGTAGCAATAGCGGAAAAACACACTGACTGAATTATGCAAGCATACATTCACCCTATTATCCTCTCTGGTGGCAGTGGTACCCGGCTGTGGCCACTTTCCCGTGCCGCTTACCCCAAACAACTCCTGTCGCTTGTTGGCAAGGAAACCATGCTGCAAGCTACTCTTGCCCGGGCAACCAGCTTGCCGGGTACACAAGCTCCTATCCTGGTATGCAATTCAGAGCATCGCTTTCTGATCCGGGAGCAATGTGAAGCGATAGGTATCACTCCAGCGGCTATCTATCTTGAGTCGGTTGGTCGTAATACTGCTCCAGCTATTGCACTCGCTGCATTTCATCTTGCTCAGATGGATGAAAATGCCGTGATGCTCGTTCTGCCTGCTGATCATGTTGTTGATGATCAAACTGCCTTTGCAGAAGCCGTGAAAACAGCAGCGCTTGCTGCTCAGGAAGATTATCTTGTCACATTTGGCGTAGTGCCTCATGCACCAGAAACAGGTTATGGCTACATCAAGGCCGGGGATGCCATCTTGCTTGCTACACCCACTTCGCTCATACCCAGTCGGGTTAAGTCGTTTTTCGAAAAACCTGACCGGGAAACCGCAGAGGCTTACCTGAGGGAAGGTGGCTACAGCTGGAATAGCGGCATGTTCGTTTTCACTGCTAAGCATTACCTGCAAGAACTGCGGCAGCACCGACCAGACATTTTCGTTGCCGTACAAAAAGCCTGGCAGGAAAAAACAACAGATATTGGTTTTATCCGCCCCTGTGAGCGCGCATTTTCTGCCTGTCCATCGGATTCCATTGATTATGCAGTCATGCAGAACACCGATTGTGCCGCTGTCGTGCCCGCACAATTTGGCTGGAGCGATGTTGGTTCCTGGGATTCTCTGTGGGGGATTGCCTCTAAGGATGCGGATGGCAATGTCACCAGTGGTGATGTTTACATTGCTGATACCAAAAATAGCTACATCCGCACCGAAAATCGGTTGGTCTCCGTGATTGGTCTTGAAGACGTTATCGTCATTGAAACAGCCGACGCTGTGTTAGTCATGCACAAGAGCAAAGCCCAGCAAATCAAGGAGGCTATCCAGCATTGTAAAGTCAACCAGCGCAAAGAACACCTCGAGCACCCGCGCGTTCACCGCCCTTGGGGCTGGTATGAAGGCATCGATCAAGGAGAACGCTTTCAAGTCAAGCGTATCATGGTTAAGCCAGGAGAAAAACTCTCATTGCAAATGCATCACCATCGTGCAGAACACTGGATTGTTGTCAGTGGTACTGCCAAGGTTACGGTAGATGGTAAAGAAATTCTGCTTACCGAAAACCAATCCACCTACATCTCTCTCGGTCACATTCATCGCTTGGAAAATCCGGGAAAAATACCGTTGCATTTAATTGAGGTACAGTCTGGTAGTTATTTAGGTGAGGATGATATTGTTCGTTTTGATGATTGTTATGGTCGATAACGACTTTTTTAATAAATCTCACTTGATACAAAATGATTCTGCAAATTAAATCTTGAAATTAATAGCAAAAGGAATAGCGTAATGAGTATAAATATGAGCTCCAAAGTTATATATACGTATGGAGATACAATCAAAGTTACTGAAGATATTGAGGGAGCGATAGACGAAGACAAAAGTAAAGGTATTAGAGGTTGGATATGGGATCGGAATAAACCATACAAGCCATTGGAAATAGAGCTCGTTGTCAATGACGAAGTGATTGCGCAAACTTGTGCTGATATTTTTGATATAAATCTAGCAGAACAAGAGATTGGGAATGGTAAACACGCTTTCATTTTACGGGCAAAATCCTGGCCAGATTACCCTCTGCCTGTGCAACTAAGTATTCGTATAAGAGGAACATCGCATATTCTTGCAACGATCGAAGTGCAAACATTGGCTGATTTAGAAGGGATTGCAGAAATCGCACCAATTGGCCATGTTGATGAAATAATTGAAGGAGAGTTGAGAGGTTGGGCATATGATCAAGCCAATCCATCGACACCTGCGCTCGTCGATATAATTATAGATGGCGAGATTGTTGAATCTTTAGATTGTTCTTCTTATCGAAAAGACCTGGAACTCGGAGGGTACCGTGATGGCTATGCTGGTTTCTCTTTTCCACTACCAATTTCATTGCTTGATGGTAAGCAACATACTATAAGCGTCTGCCATTCAGGAACGAAACGCCAATTACCGAATGGAGCCATGCTATTTGGTCTTACAAAGGAAACTGAGCTAATTAAATTCATATCAAGCCTAGCGAGAACTGTTAAGGAATTTCAAACAGAATTGACAACAGAATTGACAACTGTTGAACAAAGGTTGTTAGAACGTCATGAAGCACTTCTAGCAATTCAGCGAGATAATATGGAGCGTGAATTACAAGTGCTGCGCGCTCTATTAATAGAGCGTAATGATCAGAATAATTCGATTGCATCAGCATCAGAAAATTCAAGCGAAACTACCAAAAGAAGAAATGTGAAGAAGGCGACAGAATCTGATCGATTATCGCAATAAAAAGCTAAATATTATGTCATTCATTAAAAATAAAAAGGAAAATAACAAACCACAGCTAGTTATTTTTTCTCCAATGCCACCAGTTGAGAATGGCATTGCTGATTACTGTGCAGAGCTATTACCCGGATTGTCGAACGAGTACGAGGTGATACTGGTAATAGATAATCATGTTCCTCCACCAGTAATATCAAGTGAAATTAAATATTTACATCTTGCTCAATATTTGTACTTAGAAAATGAATTTATTGACGTGCCTCACTTGTACCATATCGGCAACAATCCAGATCATGAATACTTAATCCCAGTATTGTTGAAACGTCCCGGCATTCTGGTGCTCCACGATATTTCTCTTCATTATCTCGTCGATCAGATGACCTTGCGATGGGGAGATGTCGAAACATATTGCAAGCTTCTAGAATATGAATATGGAAATCTTGGCAGGATACTGGCCGAGCAATTCCGTTTGTACCGATTGCGTGAACGTACCATGTTCTATGAACTGCCGATGATTCGTCTTATAGCTTCACGAAGCAGGGCTATTATTGTTCATTCTTGGTACGGGAAAACTAAGGTATTGGCTCAAGAGCCAGAGGTGCCTGTAGAGATTATTCGTCATCACCTAGCTCATTCAGCTATCTTTGCAGATAAAAATTTAGATAAGAAGGCCGCTCGCAATTTCATTGGCGTTGACCAGGATGAGTTGTTACTTGTATCACTAGGCTTTATCACCAAAGCAAAACAAATCGATACTGTTCTGGAAGTCTTGGCACGCTGTAGAAATCGATTACCCAAATTCCGCTACATCCTTGCAGGGCAAGATCAACCAGAGCAATATGATATTCGGGCAGCAATCAATGCATATGGTCTTGAAGATGTTGTAGAAGTAACTGGTTATCTTGAAGAGGATGATTTCTACGTCTATAGCATCGCAGCAGATATCGTCATCAATCTTCGCTACCCAACAGGAGGAGAAACATCGGGTACATTGATCCGTGCTCTTGGGGTAGGGGCCTGCGTTATGGTAGTGAAAATTGGTCCTTTCACGGAGTTTCCTGAAGAAGTATGCGTTCAACTTCCTTGGAGCGAATCTTTCGATATCACATTTATGAATGCATTGCTATCTCTTGCGGCACAACCCAGAAGACGACTCAAAATAGGAGCTGCCGCTAAGAAGCATGTGCAAACTCACCATGCGCTATCCGCATCGTGTGCCGCATATTGTCGAATTATCAAGGATTACAGTAATCGTCCAGTACTGCCGTGGCAATCGAGCCAGACATTTGAGTACGCGACCTTATCTACACGCGAAAAAATTTTGGACCGCTTTACACTATTGGATAAAAAAAACTTGCCTCTCTGGTTTCGTGAGATGCAACTTCCTCTGGCTACACCTAGAAATCAACTTCAAACCATTTTATTTGGTGAAGCCCGATCGAAGCAGCTACTCTGCAATTATCTTGGTTACGACTCTGCTTCTATCCGAATAGAACCACCGGTTTTGTCCAGTTTAAGCGTTGGGTCGATACCAAGACGTAGCTTTGCACTTGCCATCCTCGAACCTAAAAATTTTCCTATAGAAGACGAATGGCATGTATGGCTAACCGAAATTAACCGAATTATGCAACTGAATGGTGTACTGCTGATTTCAGCGAGTGCATCTTGGCCAGAACCAAGCAGTGCACTTCGAAAACAGGTAATGCAGAAACTACAACAAACAGGCTTCAGACTGCTCCGTTATCTGTCTTCACCGCAAGATATTTCCTTTACACTAGACATACAGAAGAACGACATGGTGGTTCTCGATGAAACTCCCTATTATCCTTGCTGGTTAGCTACTAAGATATCGGAATTCATTGATCCGATCATGCCAAAGCTAATAGCTCCGCAACCACAAAATTATGTAGCTATATGAATGCACGAACACCCCTAATAGAGATGAATCATTCGCATTGGAACATGGCTTGCTTGGTCTTTGCGCAGCCGAATTACCACCACCTTGGGTTGCTTTTCCGTTTTCTTGAAATTATTGCTACCCCAACCGGCATTGCTATCTGTTCCGCGATCAATGACAATCCAATTGAGAATTACCTGGCAGAAAATTATGCTAACCGCTGCTTTCAATTCCCGCCTGAATCACAAGTAAACTCTGTTGCTGCTGAGTGGACTAATATTTATCCCTGTGCCGGCTTCGGCGATGTTCCCGTAGTGCTTGCTAATCGTGATACAGAAGCCTCGACTATAGAAAGCCCGTTTAGGGGCAACCGTAGTGCTGCTCGTGTCCGTTTCCGCAGACTGGATGGGCTTGTTGGTTCAGAACGACATGTAGATATCATTCACATCGCTGAGCCCGCCTCACGGGCACTTGATATTTTAGAGGGAAGCCAAGCCATTATCTTACGTGACCAGCCAGTTATGGTTATTGAGATAAACGGTTTAAGCAATATAGTTGAATTAGCTCGAGGTCTGGAGGCGCTAAACTTCATGTTACTAGATTCATTATTGTTGCCGGTGGTTGACGTTGAAAGCTGTAATATCCATGCATCAGTCGAAACTGAGACTTATTTTCTAGGTATGCCCAAAATGTTCCTGGAAGAGAATGGTTTGACAAAAGCCTTCTGGCCAAAAGATATCTATCTCGCAAAACATAAAGACTGGCAACAGGCTCTGTTCTCCGGATTTATCAGAGAAATCCGCAACGGCGGTATTCGCTTTGGCTTCCAACCACAAACACGATATCACTATCCTTTTAATGATCAACTACTCTGTAAAGGGTTTTATCCAGCCGAATATCAGGAAGGGCATGTATGGCGTTGGCTTGGTCCAAAACCAAGCGCCAGTATTTGGATACCAAAACCATTAGCAGGGACATATCGATTTGAACTAGTTGTTATAGGTGCTTTAACAGAAGATGTGATTAACAGTACGCGTCTATTTCTCAACGGAGTTTTGCATACTCTTACTAGAAAAACAGACGAAGGGGTTTCAACACTCATCACTACCATAGAAATACCCATTGAGGAAGAAAATTTGCAAATCGAGCTTGTGATCGCGGTATCATCCACGCATTTTCCCAATCCAGATGATCCGCGTAAGCTTGGCATATGCATTTCTCATCTTGACTTGATTCCAATTGTATCAGGAGAATAGCTGTGCGTATTTTGGTTATTTCGCCCACCCCCAGTCATCCACAGAATCAGGGCAATTCGGCTCGTATTGCTGTGGTGTGTCGCCAACTGCAGTCATTAGGGCATATCATTCATTTTCTATACTACACATTTGAAGGTCTCACGGACGAGCAGCGCGAGGAAATGTCATCAAGCTGGGATTACTTCCATACTCTCCCATGCGACTTGCCCAATACGGAAAAAACACTGGGAGATTTTTATGGTATCGATGATTGGTATGATCCGCGCCTTGGAGAATTTGCTGAGGAACTTCATCGGCGTTGGAATTTTGATATGGTGTGGGTCAATTATGTGTGGTTTTCGGCGGTTCTCGATAGCCTACCTGATACAGTCTTCAAGATTATCGATACTCATGACGTGTTTGGAGATCGCCACTTGCGCTTTACTGAAATCGGCCTTGAACCGGAATGGTTTTACACTACAATCGATGAAGAGCGTTTTGGTTTGGCTCGAGCTCATCAAATTATCGCCATTCAAGATGAAGAAGAGGCATACTTCAAGAGAATATTGAAAGGGACAAAAACTCAGGTAACTACTATTGGCCATATTATCCCGCCGCGTTTGTCATTCAGGAATCATATGAACGACAAACTAACTATCGGTTATCTGGGGAGCGGGAATCCTTTTAACGTCTCTTCGCTAAAAGCTTTTGCGGATGCGCTCCAGTCTGTTCCAGAAATTCACCAGAACTATAGATTTGTGTTAGCGGGGACGATTTGTGACAAAATCAAGGAACTACCTCCTTTCGAGATATTGGGGCGCATCGATGATCTGGATGATTTCTATCACAGCGTAGATATTGTGATCAATCCAATGAAAAGTGGAACAGGATTGAAGATAAAGACACTTGAGGCGCTTTCTTATGGTCTACCGTTTTGGGGATCTGAGAGTTCATTGCTAGGCATTGATATTCATGAAAAACAAATTCCAAAAGATGAAACTTCGCTGTTAATACCTTTACTAGCATTAAATCAAATGAAAATGCACTATTTAAGTGAACAAAACTCGCGATTAACGTTCATTTCATATATTTCAGATCAATCAAATAATTTTTATAGACTTTTCAAATGAGTAAAAATAATCTGCCTACAGAATCGAGCGAGCTAGTGACGCCACCTGGATCCAAGATTCATTTTGATATGTGGAAAAAATTCGCAAATTCAAGCGAACCACATGAGCCTGATTATTGGATACTCCAACTGTTACCTCAACATACAAATTTTCTGGATATTGGAGCAGATATTGGCAATAGTGCGCTAAGCGCTATCAAAGTTAATAAAACTTTGAGAATAACTTCGTTTGAGGCTAATTACGCCCTTGAAGAATACCTCGAGGAAACCAAAAAATTCATTAATGAGAATGACGGTAATTTTCGCTACTATTTATATGGCCTGGGTTCCGAGAAAAAAACAATGGATCTGTTCGTGCCTAAAGTGAACGACTGGTTTGTTATTGGTGAAAGTTCGCTGATTCGTGAGCGCTTTAATCATCCAGTCGTATCGAATCGATTATCTAGTTACTCGAGTCATGGAAAATGGTCACTGGAAAGTGGGCAGGTATCAATTGAAAAATTTGACGATATATATAAATCTATTTTTCAAGATGAAAATTCCAAATTTTTTGTCAAAATTGATGTTGGAGGCTTTGAAGAATCTGTCGTACAGGGGATGCGTAATTTCATCAAAAAAAATAACCCTGGGTTTTTAATTGCGTTAAATGGAGAAAGAAGACCCTGTAGCACATTGTTTAAGTTAGGATATGAACCTTATTTTTATGATCATACTGAGAAGAGTTTACATTACGGATTCAATCCAGATTCCTTAAACACTATTTACCTTAATCGTTTTGCGATAGAAGCTCTGCATCTTTCTGATAGATTAAATCATCATGGTCTTGATCGTCCTTCTGCTCTGGCAGAAGAAATAAAGACCGTGGAGGTCATTTTCGGCAAGGACAGCACAAAAAATGGTCGATCTGGCGAGCTGAAGAAAGAGCAAGACCCCCTACCTAGTTCGCTGAAAACAGGAAAGCTGTATCTGGCTGAGGAGTTTTTTGATCAGACACAAGAATATGCAATAGAGCAGTTTTTTAGAACCAGAGGGGAATATGCAGCTCTTTTTTGCGATGAATCTTTTTATTCTTGGTTTGAACAGCATGTGCCGAATAGAGCATTTTTACTTCAGAGGATTGAAGATCTGGAGGAATACAATGATCCTCAAAAGATAAATCTGTATGTTCTTGCCCCATACAATGAAAATGAGATTTATAAGCGTTATGGAGGTAAGTTTAGAAATTTTATCGTTAGGTATTTACTTCGGGATGTGGCAATGGCGCTTTCGCTCAGAAAAAAACCTACGAATTTCGATCGTGATGCTATCGCGATGCTTCCTCCCCCTGAATATACGTTATCGATAATTTGTTTGCCAAGATCGGGAAGTACATGGTTGGGGAAAATTCTTGAGAACTTGGGGATTGGTAAACCGGATGAACATGTTCGTCCAGGGCTAGCATATTTAAATGCACGGTTTGGCTCTTGTGGATTCTCGCTTGATGTTTGGTTTCATTTGCTCATTAGACTTTACCAGCATAATGGTGTTTTTGCTACGAAGTTCATAACATCATTCTTAATGATGTTATCAAGCAAACCATCCGAAAAACAAGTGGTTGAAATAAAGTGGGAGCGTCTTGGGGAAGCATTGCTGCCATATCAAACAGAGGCAGAAGAAAATAAACTGATACAAATTCTTAAGAAAAACCTTGGATCTAATCACCAAGTCATTTGTCTCAATCGTATCGATAAAGTGGCTCAGGCAGTATCTGGCTATATTGCGACTAAGTCGCAAACATGGGTTGTAGGTAGTGAAGCTGCACAAAAATCGTTTAACAAAGCAGTGAACTCGATTCCTTATGAATACAATACACTAAAATATTTTGATGAAGCCTTTTTCGTTGAAGAAGAATTTAGGGATAGATTTTTGCTTAGACTGGCTAAAGACTCTGGTGCAGTAATTCATGTTGACTATGAAACTTTCTCAAAAGAAACCCACGTGATGTTGAACACACTAAAATTGATCTCTTCAAGGGTTCAATTTTCAACAGATGAGGATACGATCTTGGCAGCAAAAGAGAATACCGGACTGATAAAGCAGAGTACTGCGTTGAACCGTTATTTTTCTGAACGCTATTGCTTTGATAAGAGCTTTGCGCATCTCAACACTGAAATTACCCCCAATCTTGGTTATGCTAAGCAAGATTTTAATGTTGTTGATTATCGCCTTGAGAGATTGGGTGATACTGAACTTCTGGTTAGAGGTCCGATACCTAATCTCAAAGAGGATTTTATCGTTTTTATAGGGGCAACCCAGACATTTGGGCGTTTTTGCACAAAGCCGTTTCCTGCCCAGATTGGAGAGTTTTTAGAGTTGCCGGTTCTTAATTTAGGTTTTGCTGGTGCGGGTCCTGGTTTCTTTCTTGAAAACGAAGCCTTGATTGAAATTGCTAATAAAGCAAAGTTTATCGTAGTCCAGGTCATGTCGGCGAGGAGCGTTAGTGCGCACCCCTTTTTTGTTGATCCATTTAATAATGGAGTTTTAACTAATACGCTTACTGGCGAAAGAAAGCTAGCTGATCTTCAGTTCAATGATTTTTTGCTTCGTGAATCGAAGCAGGCTGCGCTCGAGTTGCGCGAAAGATTCAGGAACGAATATTTGTTAAAAATGAAGTCGCTTCTGCAAAAACTTAATAGCCCTAAAGCTTTACTCTTGATATCGGATAATAGACATCCTGATATCGAAACCAGAGACTTTGGGACCAATATACATAACTTTTCATCAGGTTTTCCTCATTTTGTGACGAATCCAATGCTCTCGGATTTGGCTACTTATGCAGATTACTACATTGAAGCTATTGGACGGCGTGGTTTACCACAAACTCTAATTTCCAGATATACAAATGAACCAGAGTCTGTTTTTTCTATATCAGCGAGCCACATTAAAAACAAAGATATAAACAATTATTACCCATCACCAGAAATGCATTGTGATATTGCATCGTCCGTACTAAAGATGCTCTCCAAAGTGAGCCTTGATCATCGCTTACCTTAAGTTTTGTCACAGTTGGTCATAATTGGTCATAACCAATCATTCTCTGCGAAGCATGTTTTTGTCATAAACATCAAGTTAATTATTTTAAAACTTATTTCTGAGGATTAATTTATGAAAAAATATCCATTCGACCAAGCTGCTGAAAAAGCAGGGCAATTATACGGAAATCTTCTCGGACGTGTTGCTGACAAATCCGGATACGATTTCGTCGTTAGTCAGCTGAATACAGGAGAATCTTCGATAAAGAATATTGTGATAAATATGCTTACGTCAGATGAATTCAGGGAGAAGTTTGTCATAAACAATACGCCCAACGAGCTTGCCAAACTCTTGCACATTGTCTTGTTAAAGGAACTGAGGCCTAGACCAGAGGCTATAAAAAACACTGCGATTAACTTGCTTGAGGACGATTGGCGAAGAGTGATTATTAATATGATCCAGAGCGAAGCTTATAGTAAAGCTTTTGGTGAAGAAAAAATCCCCGTAATCAAATATTCCTGATATTCGTTGTTAAATGAGACTTAATGAGTAAAAAATTCCTTTCGAACTATTTATAGATATGGGAAATGTATTGAAAGTGAAGAATATAAGGGGAGAAGTGCTATTTAGATTGCGCGGAGGTTTGCGGGAAAGCCGAGGAATTTCATGGGCGAAAGTTTCTAGGTATGCGATTATTTTGTATCGACCGCAAGATTAGATGAAGAGGTAGTCAGGGAATATATCCAACAGAAGGATGATGATATTGATTAACAAAATTTTTCTGAAAGATATTATCAAAGATTCGGGTATTTGCTTTGGTACTAGTGGTGCACGTGGTCTGGTCTCAGATATGACGGATCGTGTGTGCTGGGCCTACACGACTGCGTTTCTGCAGGAAGTTACGCCTGGAGCAAAGCGTGTTGTGCTTGGGCACGATCTGCGGCCGAGCAGTCCGGCAATTATCCGGGCCTGTGCGGCGGCAGCTCAAGTGCGTGGTATGGATGTCGAATATGCGGGTGCGCTGCCGACTCCCGCCTTGGCTTACTATGCGTTGCAAGAACGGATGCCAGCCGTTATGGTCACGGGAAGCCATATCCCTTTTGATCGCAACGGTATCAAGTTTTACACCGACGAAGGTGAAATCAGCAAGGATCACGAAACTGCCATCACTCAGGCTGTGGTACCCGATGCGGATGCCTATAGTAGTACTATGAAGTTAATCTCAGTCGGAACCCCACTCACTGTGTATCGTGAGCGTTATCTAAAATTTTTCCCGGTAGATTTTCTCAGTGGTATACGGATTGGTGTCTATGAGCATTCCAGTGTGGCGAGGGATTTTCTGACAGAACTGCTCAAACAGTTTGGCGCCGAAGTCGTCTCCCTCGGTCGCACTAATAGCTTCGTTCCGATAGATACCGAGGCGGTGAGCGAGGAAGATCAAGCTTTGGGTCGAGAATGGGTTAGTGCGCATCGGTTAAATGCGCTATTATCGACGGATGGTGATGCAGATCGCCCATTGATTGGTGACGAAACCGGTCGGTGGCTGCGCGGAGATGTTGTAGGCTTGCTCTGCGCCCGATATCTCAATGCGCAAACAGTGGTGACGCCAGTTAGTAGCACCACTGCCATTGAGCGCTGTGGTGCATTCACTCATGTCCTACGCACCAAAATAGGTTCGCCTTATGTGATCAGTGGCATGGAAGCAGCTTTTGCTGTTGGGGAACATGGCGTGGTTGGATTCGAGGCCAATGGTGGTTTTTTGGTAGGCAATACGTTTGAGCGAAACGGCTGCATATTGGAACCTTTGCCGACTCGTGATGCAGTCCTGCCGATGTTGGCATTGCTTGCTTTGGCACAAGAGCGAGGTGTGCCACTTTCCGCCTTGGTGGCATCGCTGCCGCAGCGCTTTACAGCGAGTGACCGAATCAAGGAATTTCCCACTGAACGAAGCCAGGTGCTGATCACAAAACTAGCGAGCTCTCGTCAAACTGTTGCCAAAGTGCTAGGTAATACTTGCGGTAACGTAGTGAGTCAGGATGAAACAGATGGTTTGCGGCTAACGTTTGCTTCCGGTCAAATTATCCATTTGCGGCCATCGGGTAATGCCCCGGAGCTTAGATGTTACGCTGAGACAGATTCCGAAGAGCAAGCCAAGGAACTGGTGAGGATGACGTTGGATCGGGTACTCGTCACTGGTGAAATCTGATTATTAACCCAAGAATCGCGATTGAAGGATCATAATGTAAAGGAATACCTCGTCGCATAAGTGGTTCGGCAGTGATTCGGTAGAATTAAGGCTATCGGAATAGCCCCACCTATCTGGTGATGAAAGGAGACGAGGTGATGGGGGTTCTGGCACAAATGGTGCTTCCGTTCAAGGCCGAGGTTACGGACGAGCTATTGACAGCGAACGCTGGCCTGTGCTGCTTGGTGAATTTGTCGGTGGTTTGGGGCTAGAACGATGGTTACGGCAGGAGGTGCTCAAGCTCGGAATTGAGTACGGCTACCAGGCGACGGCCTATGTGACTCCATTGGTGCTTATGCCCAATAGTGGTGGCCGGTCGCTAGAGGATATGCGTATCCTGAAGAACGATATTGCGCTATCCAGCTTGCTGCAGCAGGACGCGCTGCTCGACAAGACACCGCTCCTCGTAGTTCTCACTTGGCCGCTTGAATGTGCCAAGATCTCTGGCACTCAGACACTTAATGCAGTTGCGAGTGATGAAGGCGAGGCCGTTGAAAAAGTGGAATTTCTAGTTAACGGAAAGCTTCTTCAGAGAAAAGCAAAACCTCCTTATCAAATATCATGGAATGTTAAAGACAAAAAGCCTGGTGAATATACGATAACTGCTCGTGCCTATGATCGTGCCGGGAATCAGGTAGAGTATTCTACAGTAGTCCTGGTCAATACCAGGAAGGCGAGTGAAGTAGTGTGTGCTACAGCAAACTAATGTAAGGAATCATTCCATAGCCAAATCAGCACCTGGGTCTCGAATTCAATGTTTTTTATTAAAGAAGCTTAGCGAATAGCCGATACATTCATTACGTATCAAGCCATAGGTCGAATAACTTTCTTTAAGGGCAATGTTGAATCCGCTTTAGACATACGATATGCTTTAGACATGCGATAGTTTTTATTTCCTATGATCGTCATTCGTCCCATTATCATTTTCAGTGACGGTGCCAAGCACCTGTGCCACGTCTGGAATATGACTATTAAGTTTTCATTGACTTTTTAAGCCATGCCAACCAGTGGTTTTTTTTTGACCTCATCCACAAAAATCACGCGATTGATACTATTATTTCTGATGCATCTATGGTCGGGTCGCTAGCGAGACTTTTAGTGCTGCGCTATCTAAAATTAAAATCTGTCTATGGAACAAAACTATTGATCACACATAAATTGGACTACTGCGCCAAGGCATCTTCGTGCTGGGCGAAGGCATGGTCGAAAGTCATAAAGGGGGCTTATTGCCGGAAAATGCCGCAGCATCTCGGGTTATTTATATACTCAAACTCTTATCGGCGCCGGACTTTTAGCGCTGGCATTTACTAATCCAATTCAAATTCAGACTTATGGACACCATGCACAAAAGAACTAAAACACCTGTTGCAGATACAGAAGCAAATGCATTTAAAAAACTGACCACGTCTGATACAAAGTGTTTGTCTCCTGAGGATTTGCCGATTCTTTTGCGTGACAGCAAGAAACGCTTGATTGCTGGTATCAAATTAGAGGTACAGGAACTTGTTAATAACGAATTTCGACTGAAAGGGTGGTGTTTAGGTTTACCTGGTCTTGCATTGCTTCGAGATGGCAAGGAAGTCAACGCAGAAATTCGTCGAATGCCGCGCAATGATGTTCTGCAAGCCAATTCTGTTACTTCAGATTTTGATCCAGGTTTTGAGTTTATCGTTAAAAATCCTGAACAGGGAACATACGGGTTACGTTGGATACCCGATGCAAACAGCAAAATGAAACCTGTTGATTTTCAGTTGACGATTCAAATTCCAGCAAACATGGGGGATAGCCAAAGTGCGGTCTTAGAGGGGGCACAGACTAGCAACGTAATACCGATACAAACTGAATTCGAACAGAAAATAAAACACTATATTGAATGTGCGGTAATGATCGATACCGGCATCATATTGGTGGGCTGGATAGATGACCGCTCAATGCCTGTTCAAAGTGTTTACGTGCAAACGAAGCAAAGTGATCCAAAAGAGTTTTCACTCAAACCCGATCTACAAGAAGTGCATTGTATTCGTACCATTCGTCCTGATGTTTGCAGGGCATTGGGCATGAGTAAAAGTAACCGCTCGCAAGTTGGTATCGTAGCTTGGATACCCTTTGATGCTACTGGTGCAGACGAAATTATTATTGCATTTGATAAACAGTTAAGATCAAAGCAATCCGTCATGCTGACCACATTGACGGATGATACCAGCGTGCTGGAGAAAACCTTTATTCATACTGGCTTTGCGTTACGCCTCATTGCCGAAAAGCTGAAAGACAAAGAATTATTGTCCTGGCTGAATGATAAGGAAGATGAGTCATTCAATAAGCAAACAGGAAAAATTGCCGCGATCGATCATGCGCTCGTATTATTTGACAAGGTACTCTTGCTTCACGGCTGGATTGCTGCTGAGAGTGAAGATATTTCTCAAGTCGAGTTGATAGGAGGAAGTTCCAGAATTGACATCAAAGACCGGTTGAGGAAGGTGCACCGATCGGATCTTTTTTCAGCATTTCCATGGCTCAAATCCCGTGCACTAGGCTTTGTGGCCTTGATCGATGAACCCGACTTTCTTGGTCTTGCACAAATTAAACTTCGAATCCGAGCACGCACAACCCGGAATAACCTTCATGCTGCCCCGGACGTGGCTGATTGGTCGATTCTTTTGAGTGTAATGAATGCTAATCCTACATTGGTTGCACCGCTTGCACAACTGCTCGCGGCAAACACTACCATGTGCAACTTACCCGACTTTGATGAGCGATTCAGGTGGTTAATGCGTGCTAATTTCTTTGCCCGTCAAAAAACTTTGCCGAGCCATGTGGACAATCCCACGACTACCATTGTCGCTATTGATCGCGTATTTGCTTTGGGTGAGGGCGGTATGTTGCTTTTCGGCTGGCACTATGAACCTGAACAGTTGCCACAAAGCATTACCGTGCATGGTCCGGATGGTCAATTTTGTGATGTTACACATAGCTTTTTTCCTTTATCGCGAGTGGATGTGTTGCAAAATTTGAAAAAAAGATTTCCTGAAGTCACGGACATGTGCGGCTTTGTTTGCCATGTGCCCATGTCGACTAGAGCAGGAGAATCTCGCGCAATTTGTTTTCGCTTCGGTGAACGTGGTGATGTCTGGCTGAAGCTCGCAACCATTACCGAAGAATCCAATGCACTGCAATTGGTCAAGAATTTTCTAAGTACAATCCCAGAGAAAACGCTTATTTATGCAGGCCCTGCGTTACGTCTAATTGCCGAAAAGCTGAAAGACAAAGAGTTATTGTTCTGGTTGGATGATAAGGAAGATGAGTTATTCGATAAGCAAACAGAAAAAATTGCTGCGATCGATCATGCGCTCGTATTATTTGATAAGGTACTGTTGCTTCATGGCTGGATTGCTGCTGAAAGTGAAAATATTTCTCAAGTCGAATTGATAGCAGGAAGCTCTAGAATTGACATCAAAGACCGCTTGAGGAAGGTGCACCGATCGGATCTTTTTTCAGCATTTCCATGGCTCAAATCCCGTGCACTAGGCTTTGTGGTCTTGATCGATGAGCCCACCTTCCTCGATCTCGCACAGATCAAACTTCGAATCCAGACATATACAACCCGAAATATCCTTTCTACTACTCCTGAGGTAGCTGATTGGTCGGTGCTTTTGAGCGTAATGAATGCCAATCCTACATTGGTTGTACCGCTTACACAACTGCTTTCGGCAAACACTGCTATGCGCAGCTTACTTGAGTTTGATGGGCGATTCAGGTGGTTAATACGTGCTAATTTTCTAGCTTGTCAGAAAACTTTGCCGATCCATGTGGATAATCCCGCAACCACCGTTGTTGCTATTGACCGCGTATTTGCTTTGGGTGAGGGCGGCATGCTGCTTTTCGGGTGGCGCTACGAACCAGAGCTGCCACCACAAAGCATTACCGTGCATGATCCAGATGGTCAACTCTGTGATGTTACAACTAACTTTTTTCCATTGGCACGATTGGATGTATCACAAAACTTGAAAAAACGATTCCCTGAAGTCACGGATATGTGTGGCTTTGTTTGCCACGTCCCTATGCCGACCAAGACGGGAGAGCTCCGCACAATTTGTTTCCACTTTGGCGAGCGTGGTGATGTCTGGCTGAAGCTCTTAACTGCTACCGTTGAAGAATCAAATGCGCTGCAACTGATCAAGAACATTCTGAATTATATCCCTGCTCCTGATAAAATCCGCGGCTCGCTTTATGAACTGTTCGATCAAGCTCTTGGTCGACCTATCGAGTTCATCAGCGCATCGCACCGGAAAAAGGTGAGCAACATTTTCGAGCGCCAATTTGGCAAACTGCCGGCATCGCCAACCGTGTCGGTCATCGTGCCGCTGTATGGACGTTATGACTTCTTGCGCCATCAGCTTGCTCATTTTGTTGACGACCCGGATTTCGACAACGTCGATCTCATTTACGTTATCGATGATCCAAGCATCCTGGCTCCTGCCCTCGATATGGCGGCAGCTTATCATCAACTATTTTGCAAGCCCTTTCGCCTCGTTTGGTACGAGAAAAATCTCGGATTTGCTGGCGCCAACAACATCGGTGCTCATGTGTCACGTGCAGACACTCTGCTATTGCTTAATTCGGATGTTCTTCCTAAAGCGAGCGGCTGGCTTTCGATTCTGCATAAAGCCTTGAACGAGTTACCCCAGGCCGGCGCGGTCGGACCGCTGCTGCAGTTTGCCGATAATTCCATTCAGCATGCCGGTATGCATCCAAAACAGGATGCATTTTTCCCGGGATTTCTTCTAAACGTACATCCAGGAAAGGGAATCGCCTGGACAAAAGGCGACGATCCTACCCAACATCCGATGCTGACCGCCGCATGTCTCATGTTGCGCAAGACTGACTACGACGCTGTCGGTGGACTGGATGAAGGCTATATCATCGGTGACTTTGAAGATAGTGATCTCTGCTTGAAGCTACGTAAACGCGGGCAAACTCTCTGGCTGATACCCGCCGCCAAGCTTTGGCACCTCGAACGTCAATCACAGAACCTGGGAGACATCGTCGGCTATCGACAGCTCCTCACGTTATTCAATGGCTGGCGCTATCACCAAAAAATCCTTAAAGGCGAAATCGCCAATCCGGAAGGGAGTAAAATCTAATCATGCGTATCGTTATCTTTAGCCACGCCCATCCCACCTTTAGCAAGGGCGGTGGCGAAATTGCTGCTTACAATTTGTTCAAGGGTATCAATCAAACCGAACAACATCACGCTTGGTTTGTCGCCCGTGCTCCTGAAAAGCTGATTCACCTTGACACACCAATAGCAATCATGAACGAACGTGAATATCTCATTGCTGGCAATGCTGGAATCCCTGACCTTACTGCTACTACTATTAAAAATTTGGGAGACGACAGCGACTTCGCTGAGATGTTGCGCAGCATTCAGCCCGATGTCGTACATTTTCATCACTATGTCTGGCTTGGTTTGGAAATGATCCGGGCCGCTAAACGTATCTGTCCAAATGCTAAAATCGTGCTGACTTTGCACGAATATATCGCCATTTGCATGAACTTCGGGCAAATGATTAAAACTGACGGTCGACTTTGCTATCAATCTAGTCCACGCGAATGCGTCCAATGTTTTCCCGAGCGCACCCCTGAGGATTTTTTCTTGCGCGAGCGTTATATAAAGACCTACTTCAATCTTGTTGATCAGTTTATCTCGCCCAGTGAATTCCTGCGACAACGCTACATTGCTTGGGGAATTCCATCCGAAAAGATCGTAGTAATTGAAAATGGCCTACCACCTGGAGAAAAGATACCGCCACGGCCATTGCAGCCTGGTGAGCCGCGTGGTCGGTTTGCTTACTTCGGTCAGATCAACCAATTCAAGGGCGTGGACCTGGTTCTTGAGGCGTTCGCCCAGCTACCCAAAAAAGTGCGCAAGCAGGTGTCACTCGATATTTATGGTTCCGGGCTGGAGTGGCAACAGGAAGGACTCCAAAACAAAATCAAACATTTACTCGCAGAAAACAAGGATATCGTCCGTTACCACGGCCCCTATGAGCCAGAAGAACTTAGCAAGCTGATGGCCCCCATCGATTGGGTGGTGATGGGGTCTATCTGGTGGGAAAATTCACCGGTAGTAATCCAGGAGGCTTTCAAATTTGGGAGGCCGGTGATTTGCCCAGATATTGGGGGAATGGCGGAGAAGGTAATAAATAGAAAAGGTGGGTTAAATTTCCGTGCACGCGATAGTTTGAGCCTTAAGTTTTTAATTGTATCTTTATTGCGTGAGTTAGACACTTTCGAAGACGTAACCAGAGAATTTCCATACTATTTAGATGTTTTTGCGTGCGCCGAGAAACATATTAAGGTCTATAGCAAATGAAAACAAACATCGTAATTCGCGGAGAACCAGGTCGTTTAGGAATTATTTCGCATCTACCAACAAGCACATTATGTGCACCTGTAGGATATAACCCGGGAAACTTGGCTTTTTCATATGCTCCAGCTCTTATGCTGAGCTTCCCGATTAGATGTAGGCATTTAGAACCAATTATTCTCTCAAGATCCGCGATTCAAGAATTGTAATGTAAAGGAATACCTCGCCACACAAGCGATCCGGTAGAATTAGGGCCAGTGAAACTTTCACTTATTGGGTGATGAAAGGAAGTGGGATGATGCGAGTTTTGGCAAAAATGGTGCTTCCGTTCAAGGTAGAGGCAACGGATGAGTTCTTGACAGCGAATGCTGGATTGGTGCTATTTGGCGAATTTGTCCATGGTCTGGGATTTAAGTGATGGTTACAGCAAGAGATGCCAAAGCCTGGGAGTGGGTGCCGCCTCACTGCGGGAAGGACAAACTCGCCCTTGAAAAGTTAAAATGTACCAATAGCACTGAAAATAGCGATGTCATGCTCATACTCGCCATCAGATCCACTGCCTCCTGCCTGCTTTCGCTTCCGCGATCATGCCCCGGAGCATCCACAGGAGAGATTAAAAATTCAATCGCGGAATTTGGGTTGACTAAATGTGCAGCCTATCGTATATTTCAGGGCGTTTATTTTTCCTATACCCGGCACAACGGGCGGATGCATGATTCACAATGTAACATGCCGACCGAGGCAGTACCGCGGAAGCGCTAGACCATGGAGCTTAGACCACTGAAGTTCATTTTCCATTTCGGAGCAGGAAAGACGGGGACAACGTCGATCCAGCAAACACTCAAGCTGCAGCAGGACAAGCTGCGTGAGCACGGCTTCTGGTATCTCGGGTTGATGCTTGAGTATGTGGCCCAGAAGAAGTACGACTGGCAGGAGCCCACCACCGTCAACGACGCCTTCCACGCACTGCCAGCGGAGGTTGCCGAGCAGCAGCTATTGGACGTGCTTGAACCTACCCTCGAACAGGCGCGCGCGTCAGGAATACATACACTGATCTGGAGCAACGAATCGTTCTTCGGTCGGAACGCGCCGGCACTTAACGCGCTGAAGAAGCTGCGCGGTCCCGACCTCGACGTGATTCTGCTGGCCTACATCCGCCGGCACGATGCTTGGGCTCGATCCGCATATATCCAATGGGGGATCAAGCACAAGACGTATCCCGGCCCGATTCAGCCGTTCAGGGAGTGGGCTAAGCGCAACACGCCGCGATTTGGTGATCCCCTGAAGGCGGTAGCTGACAGCGGTGCGGGGCGCCTTGTTCTGAGAAATCTGGATGCCGTTGGCGACACATTAGGCGACTTTATTTCGCTTTGTGGAATGCAGCAGATTGGTCTTTCGCCGCGACGGGCGAATGAGAGTCCTGACGGAGCCGAAATCTACTTGCGGTTCTTGCTCAATAATCAAGTCAAGGAAAAAGTGCTCCCTGCTTTTTATGATCACCTCGTCGGCAGGTTCGCAAACGCGGCAGTAGGGCCTGGCGAGCATCTTGCTTCGCTTCTTCCAGCGGACGACGATCTCGGACAGCTGCAGGCTCGATGCGCTGATGATCGCGCAAAGCTCGATGAGTTGCTTGCGCAGAACAATCAGCCGGGCATCGACATCGGTCCCATGAAGAATGGAAAGGGAACCCAGCTCGATACGGATGTGCTTCTGGGCCGCCTCGCGCAACTTGCAGTCGTGCAGGCGACAAAAATTGAGCGCTTGGCGCGTGAAGTCGAAAGGTTATCGGGTCAGCTCGAAGCGATGAAGGGAAGCGTCACGGCTCCCGAGTCAGGCAAGAGTTCTTAAGCAATGGTCCTCTGCCGTCTTATTGGGTGAAGTTTTCATGCAACGCTGTATTGTTCATGTTGGCATGCACAAGACGGGTAGCTCGTCGATTCAGCGGACGCTGTTCCGGGAATTGCGCGATTCACGTTTTCGTTACTTGGATCTTGGGCATGAGAACCATAGCGGGCCTCTGGCAACAGCATTTCTCGCGGTCCCGGAAAAGTACCACCTCAATCGTAAGCGGGGGCTCAACGCCGCGGCCGTCCAGGGCGAGCGACAGCGTCTGCGGCAGCAACTCGATCGTGAACTGCAGTCAGATGCCGAGATTGGAATCATTTCAGGGGAGGACATCAGTGGCCTGTTAAGCCCTAGTGAGGTTTCCGATCTTCATTCAACCATTTCCAAGCATGTTTACGATGTTGTGGCGGTTGGGTATGTTCGCCCGCCGTTCGGTTTCATGGAAAGTTTGTTCCAGCAGGTTGTGAAGTCCAGCGAAGCACGCGATTTCGATGTTGGAAGGTATTATCCGCAATATCTGAAGAGATTTAGGAAATTTGACCAAATATTCGGGCGGAAGAACGTCTTACTTTGGCCGTTTTCTTCGCGAGATTTCCCTGGCGGGTGTGTTGTGCGCGATTTCTCAAAGCGTGTCGGCGCGACTATTCCGGAAAGCGATATCCATCGCGTCAATGAGGCAATTCCTCGAGAGGCACTTTCTTTGCTGTTTATTTATCGAAAATTTGGGCCTGGATACGGGATTGGCCCCAATGTCGTACGCGAAAATAATAACCTGATTATGGCCTTAATGCGTATCGGCGGCCCCAAGCTTCGCTTGTCTTTCAGTCTAATCAAGCCAGTTATCGAACAAAATGCCGCCGACTTAGCTTGGATGGAAGAGAGGCTTGGAGTTTCGCTAGGCGAAGGTGACCGCGCAGATGATGACGATGCTATTCGGAATGAAGGTGATCTTCTGCAGGTCAAGCCCGACACTTTGAGGTGGCTATCAGAGCAATTGGAGGGCAGTGATGTCCGCTCATTGCCGAGTCCAAGGGATTTTTATGCAATAGCGCAACTAGTCCATAAATTGCGCGACAAAGTAAACAAAGTGCATGGAACATTCATTAAACGTAATTAATGCTTGGAATCAGACTTTTTAAGTCGGCGGTTATCAAAAAAAATTTAACGCACGAAAATAGGGAACAGACTCTGAGGAATCCTGCTTGGTTTTAACGAACCAAATAAAGTTGATCAATCCAACATGTCTGTGCAGGAAGCCGTCAGAGAGTGGATCAGGTTGGAGCCCCTAGCTGAGCGCCTTGGATCTCCGGCACCCGCTGGAGTGCTCGGTCCATGGTTTGAGCGCTTTTATCATGAGATGCAAAAGAAGAAACTCAAAGTAGATTTTATGGCTGTCCATTTGTATGGTCCATCAGACCCACAAAAGTTTCTGGCAAAGATTGATGCTGTTTATGAAAAATATCGTATGCCTATTTGGATAACGGAATTCGCAGTGGCGGATTGGGAGGCGAAGAACAAGCTTGGTAGCAATCGCTATTCGGAGGAAGAAGTGCTCGCTTTTATGAAAGCCGTTTTACCTGAACTGGAAAAGCGGCCATACATTGAGCGCTACGCACGGTTCGGCGCAGGAAATTACTCACTGAGACATGAGGAGGTACGCATATCGCACTTGTTTGAAAAGGATGGCACACTTACACCTCTTGGACGCTTCTACTCAGATTTGCAGTGACCTTCATCCAACTATTTACATGAATAAAAGTGCTAATACCGTTTAGTATCATGCCACCGTGACCCGCTATCGTCGGGAACAACAGAATGGTCACTGCTTTGTCATGCTATGGTTTACTGGGTTTTTCGGTACTGGCAAATCGACTTTGGCTCATGCCGTAGAAGAGAAACTGCATCTCCAAGGATGTCGAACTTTCGTATTGGATGAGGACAATATTCGTCACAGTCTCTGTTCGGATCTTGGTTTTTCAGCTGAAGATCCGGCGCATCGCTGAAACGGCCAAACTCCTCACCGAGGCAGGTGTAATTGCGTTACCTGCTTTTATTTCACCTTTTTGCAGGGATCTGGAACGGGTCGCAGCCTGTTCTCACATGGTGACTTTATTGAGATTTATTGCCAGGCTCCGCTGGAGTTCTGTGAACAGCGCGATGTGAAAAGTCTTTACCGTCGTGCCCGGGCTGGCGAGGTGAAAGAATTCACGGGCATTTCTTCGCCTTATGAGCCGCCACTCAATCCGGAATTGGTAGTTGCAACGGATAGCTTTCCTTTGGAAGAATGGGTGCACAGGTAATTGCGTTACTGCGCCCGGGAAGCGATTAAATCAATTAAGGAAGAAAACTAATAGTGACGTTCCTGTATTTGTCGAACTTTCTTCACATGTTATATTTATGTTTATCAAGATTACAACATTTCTACCTTTACAAACCAAAACTAAAAAAGGTATAACATGAGTTCGGATCATCCTTACAAGTATCAGCCTGGGAAGGCGTTTTGGCGGCAAACAATCGCTGAGCCACACTTTCTTGAGATAGCAGATTGGTACACAAAAAAGTGGCCTATCACCAATGCCAGAATCTCTACAGCTGGAAGCTGCTTTGCGCAGCATATTGGACGATATTTACGCACGAGCGGTTTCAATTTTGTAGATGTTGAGCGTCCACCCCCAGCGTTAAATAAAGACAAGTGGCTTGAATACGGTTACAGCATGTATTCTGCCCGTTATGGCAACGTCTATTCGCCACGCCAGTTGCTTCAGTTGCTTCAACGTGCTTTAGGCGAGTTTCATCCCACAGAATGTGCATGGGAGTTGGGAGATGGATTCGTAGACCCATTTCGTCCAACAATCGAACCCGAACCATTTCCATCAATTGAAGAAGTTGAAGTGTTGCGAAATGCCCATTTGAGAGCAGTGTCAAGTCTTTTTGAACAAACAGATGTCTTTGTTTTTACTCTGGGTTTGACTGAGGCATGGATTTCAAAAGATGATGGAGCTGTTTTTCCACTATGCCCAGGGACACGTGGAGGCACTTTTGATCATGGAAAGTACAAATTTGTAAACTTTAATTTTCCAATGATTCGAGCGGATTTGGAGGAATTCATCTCCCGTGCCAGAGCGATCAATCAAAGAATGAAATTCATTCTTACTGTCAGTCCTGTCCCTTTGATGGCTACTGCCACTAACCAGCAGGTTCTCGTTGCAACGACTTACTCAAAGTCAATTTTAAGATCAATTGCAGGTTTCTTGGCAGATAAGTATTCGTATGTTGATTACTTTCCCAGCTTCGAGATCATCTCTTCTCATGTCATGAGAGGAACGTTCTACGAAACGGATATGCGGTCTGTTGCAGATGTCGGCGTCGATTATGTTATGAAACAGTTTTTCCGTGAACATAAACCGCCTAAGGAAAATCAGCTTCAACCTGATCAAACCGCTGCCCCAGAGATTGATGTTGATGATCTTGTTTGTGATGAAGAATTGTTGGCAGCCTTCGGCGATACCAAAAAATGAAGGTATTAATAACAGGAGACAGTCACCTAGGTACGCTATTACAGGGTCAACGCCGCCAGCTAGGGCCACAATCTTTTCTAGCTGATGTTACTATCAAACCCCTAGGGAATGGCCGTATAATACCAACCCCATTTTTTAAGGATCAAGGCAAATTTGCTGAGATTATTGATCCTGAATATAAGCAGCACTTTGATCGATTGCCGCCAGTGGCTGAAAAATATGATTTTATAGGATTCTCTGCACCCCTTCATACTGTGCGAGTATGGAGGATGAATTGGTGTAAACATAGCCCATGGTCAATGGGTGGAAATGATAATTTAGTTTCAGATAAGCTTTTACTAAGAATTATTGAAGATGACGTTAAGTATGCTTTAAAACTTCTTGATATCATTGGCAGGACTACACGCACCTTCGTTATAGAACCACCATGGCCCTTCCATCACCACTATGCTGTTTTGATGAATGGAGAAGAGAAAGTTAAGTATATTCATAATTCTTATCGTAATTATGTAATAAATGAATTATCAAGAAAGTCTATTCCTGTGATCGAGATTGATTCTTCATGGGTTGATGCAAAAGGATTTATGAATCCAAGATTTAGACGTGTTGATAAAAAAGATCAACATCATGGTAATGCAGAGTTCGGAAGATTGATGATGGAAAAAATTTATCGATTCTTGAAAAAGTGCTGATGTGTTGAAATAGATTTGTAAAGTTGGAATATCAGTCTCAATACTAAATAATCATTTAATGATTGATTTTCTCGATCTCTCTTTTCTTGTGACTGGCAACAGGTGCCATGCTTCCTGCTATTGCGCCTCCTGTTAGTTGTAGCTTTGATTAAATAAGGTATGGCCTAATCATGTATCAAATCTTTCGCAGAACTTTTACTGAAATCGGCCAATGGATTACATTATGACGGGAAAGAAACAGCTTTTGCTTATTGATCTGACTGGCAATCGAAATCTTTCTAATCAAAAATTCTGCTAAAACCGATATATAAGTATATATTGCTTATTATAATGGCTATCGCATTCATACGACTATTGAGGAGATGCCACTAATAGAATTTCAGAAGGATCTTAGCAAAGAGTCCGGTTTTATTGAACATTACATTAGTCGTCCCTGAAAAACCCTTTTTCTCAACTACTAAGTTGTAGGTTAGGCATATTGCCAATCAATAGCCGATTAA
>NZ_JAWJYP010000020.1:0-59796 GCF_033063275.1 Nitrosomonas sp. Is37
ACATCTGCTCCAGTCTCATGCGAAAAAGATCATCACAGGGGGTGGGTTCTTGCTTCTTTGGCTTCATCAATTCACCACAAATTAGGGGCCAATAGTATTAATTCTGGCAAATTCCATACCTTTTGAGTATCCCTCAATGCCAATATTTATGCTAGCTTCTATAGTATTTCAGGGGCGACTAGATACACTTTGGCTTCCCTTTATATTTGCAATATCCTTTTATAGTGATGCCCGTGCGGATATCGGAATTAAGGGCAGGTCTTTTTAGTGCTATTTTCGACCCTATAGTCAGAGACAACGGAGGCAGCGGTATATGAGATCAAGTTCAGTCGTCAAACAAAAATATGAGCCTGCACTTCATAACTTAGATTCTTGCATATAACTCATTGCAGTTCGAGTATGGTTGGTTGCTGCACCGGCACGATCCATCTTAGCATGCCCGATGGCTTTTACTAAATGCCCAACGGCTTGTTTCATATGATCATCAGCACCAGAATTGCTTGCCGCTTGAGCATACCCCATACTTACCTTCGCATAAGTGAGCAATTCTTCGGCATGACCCATTTTTCCATGCTTTATGGCTTCCTCAGCATGTTGTATTGCTTCTGCTCTATAACCAACATCCTCTGCATAAACTTGAGTATTTAGGAAAAAAGAAAACATTCCAATTGCAATAGTAGTTGATATTATTTTCATGACAATTATTCCTTATTTGATTAAAGATTAATTGTAAATGTAAATGATAACTAATAAGGGGAGCAATAATGCAATTGCATACATTTTTCTTCAGACTTAGGCTCAGGACCTATTAATTTGGGGATAGCCGAACGGAAGCCGATGTGATTCACTTATGGCAGGAGGTGTTGTCATGAATAAGTTGTTCCTGTTGTCGAAGAAGCAATAAGACTCCTGCACAACTTACCCGTTAGCCAAATAAACAACTAAAATGACGACAGGTAAAAGACGTTTGGAGCAGAAGATGCAGATGAGTTTGGGGTCAATAGAATTGTCGCAACGTCTGAGGCAAGACAGTGTACTGATGAAGATTGATACACTGATTGATTGGGAGAAGTTACGTCCGAGTCTTAGGGGTTTATACAAGCGCGAACTATCGAATGGTGGAGGACAGGAGCCGTTTGACGCGCTGATGATGTTCAAGGCGATCCTGCTTGGTCAATGGCATAATTTGTCGGATGCTGCATTGGAACAGGCGCTGAGCGTGCGAATTGATTTTCTCCATTTTTGTGGCTTGTCCTTGTCGGATGTGATCCCGGACGAAACGACCCTGTGCCGATTCCATAACCGGCTGGTGGCCAACAACAAGCTGGATGGACTTCTGGCCGATATCAATGAACAGATTCAATCACATGGTTTGATGGTCAAGGGTGTAACGGGAGCGGTAATTGATGCTACGCTGATTGAATCAGCGGCACGTCCTAACAAGACCATCACGTTGAAGGTGGATGCTGAAGGTAAGACTGTTCAGTTTGAGGATGGCAGCCAACCGGGAATCTCCTGTGTTGAAAAACAGAGTGCGGATCCGGATGCGGCCTGGCTCAAAAAAAGCAAGAAGTCGTATTTTGGCTACCGGAGTTACGTTGTGGTCGATGCGCAAAACGGTTATGTGTGTGGGGTACACACTGCCCCTGCCAACCAAAGTGAAATGATGCATTTCGAAGCAGCCATCAATGGCGTACATATTGAGGTAAATCGGGTATATGCAGATAAAGGTTCAGCAAGCCATGCCAATTGACAATATCTGAAAAAGCGTAAAATCAAGAGTGCGATCATGCACCGGGCGTACAAAAACAAATCACTCTCGCTACGGCAAAAGCTGGTAAACAAATTAATCAGCAAAAAACGTTATATCGTCGAACAGTGCTTTCGGACAGCCAAACGCCTGTTCGGAATGGAGCGCGCCAGCTATTTCGGAACGGTAAAAGTCAATACCCAAGTTTTGATGAAAAGTATTTACATGAATCTGAAAAAAGCTGCCAACAAAATATTCGTAGATGAATCATCAAGAGGAGCAGTCCGTCCTAATGCAGCATAAGGGGGAAAGCTCCCTTAAAAAGGGTAAAAATTCATTTTTCTGCCAAAAAAAGCAGGTAAAACTGTCATCTGAGAATTTCATCCCACCACTACAATAAAATTTTCAGGGTTGTGCAGAGGTCTTTAACTTTGAGATACGATTGAATGATAAGAAAGCTTTGAAAAAAAACGAATGCGTTTCTGATCGGAGCTTAAAGTGGTAATTATGCTGCGAATTGCTTTTAAATTTAGATGAAATGGTTTCTTGTTTCTTAGGAGCAAATCGTTACTATACTTGCAATGTTAGTCACAAGACCTGGAATCTTCTCCGCGATCTCCTCATGTTAAAATCGCTGATACTTTTTGCCAAAATGTAGCGCCTCATGAAACACCCAATAGAAGAAAACGGACCTGAAGCTGAATATCAAGTATTGATGCAGGCCGGGGAACTCAAGCCTGATGCTGATCAGGCCAGGGCAGTAGCTTCATTGGAGCGATTGCATCGTGAGTTGATTGATTACCCAGCGATAGACAACCAAAGCAATAGGTTCTCGTTCAAGAATTGGTGGCCGACTGGTTTGTTTCGTTGGTCAGGTAGCGATAAGCCAGCTCCCAAAGGAATTTATCTTTATGGGGGTGTAGGGCGCGGCAAATCCATGCTGATGGATCTGTTTTATTCTGTAGCTCCAACGACATTCAAACGACGGGTGCATTTTCATGAATTTATGCTGGATATCCATGCCCGACTTAAGGAAGCGCATGATCTTTCTGCACAGAAACGGATGCAGCGTGGCGGACGCGCCAGTGATGCCGATCCTATTCCGGTTATTGCACGGCAAATAGCCAATGAAGCAACCTTACTCTGTTTTGATGAACTGCAAGTCACGGATATTGCAGATGCCATGGTGCTGACAAGACTGTTCAACGCGTTGTTTGAGCAAGGTGTGATTGTGGTGGCAACTTCTAACAGACCACCCGATGATCTTTACAAGCATGGCCTCAATCGCCACCGTTTTCTGCCTTTCATTGAGCAAATCAAGGAAAGACTTGAACTGATTCCGCTCGAGGGGTCGGTTGATTATCGCTACAACCGTCTAAAGGGCGCAGAAACGTATTATTTTCCGATTAATGAGGAAACGACTGCACAATTATCTGCAACTTTTTTCCGCCTGACGGATCGCCGTGTGGAAGACCGCGCAAAGGTTCCCAGTGAAACGCTGGCAGTGCAGGGGCGCACGTTGTTTGTGCCCAAGGCGGCACGCGGTGTGGCGGTCTTTTCGTTTAAACGACTATGCGCTAACCCATTGGGTCCGGCAGACTATCTTGCCATTGCAAGAACCTATCATACCGTCATCATGGTTGCGATCCCGCAATTTACCCGGGAAAACAGCGACCAGGCCAAGCGCTTCATCACTTTTATCGATGCGCTTTATGAACATAACGTCAAATTCTTATGCTCAGCCGCTGTGCCTCCTCAATCGCTTTATGCGGGGGGAGAAATCAGTTTTGAATTTGAACGCACGATTTCCCGCTTGATGGAAATGCAATCAGAAGATTATCTGACAAGAGGTCATGGCAAGATTGTTGCGGATTAAAAAACTCCCTGTTTTGGTTGAAGTCAATGAATCATCAGTGCTTGAAATTAAGGTAATCAATAGCAAGCAAAAAAGGAATGGTCGAGTTTCACCATTTTGATCACAGAAAACCGTGGTCTGTCCTTATTTACTCCATTGAGCTGATTCGGGTAGGCCAAATAGCTTATCGAAACTCCAGTGGAAAGCTATCGCATAGAAAAAGAAGAATATAAGCAAACCAATATCCATAATCAGCGCTGCCCACAAAGAAAGCTCAAGCCAATAGGCAATCAGCGGAACTGTGAATATTACTAATCCCCCCTCAAATCCGATTGCATGAAGGAAGCGTCTGCGAATCGACCTGCCTTTTTGAGTTTGCTTTGTCTCCCAATATTCAAACATCGAGTTAAAAATATAATTCCAGCTCACTGCAATAAGCGACATTACAATTGCGAGTAAGCTCGACATTCCGATCGATTTATCAAATATCAGTACAACAAACGGGGTTACAAGCAAAACTGCGATGACTTCATATAGAATAGCTTGAATGATTTTACGTGTGGTTCTCTGCATAAATAGCTAACCAGTGATCTAGCAAGTGTGGATAATTGTTTTTATTGTTCTATTTAGTCACATATCGTATATACATACGTATGTTTATTAAGCAAAAACAATTATACATGCAAAATTACATGTAATAAAACGATAATATCATTCCGAATCGACAGGATTGGATTCCAAAAATGCAAGTAAAAATCAAAAACCTGACTAAACCCAAGAGACACCCCAACCCTAGGCGCCGCCAATAGCGTAATGCAACTCAAATTTGTCTGCAATCTGTTTCATCGCGTAGTCGCCTGTTTGATAGGCAGCCGCAAAGCACATTGCTGAATGATCAAAATGGGGTTTGCTTAAATATGGAGGGTAATTTCTAGAACTTGAAAAAAGATGCAAATTACTTGGTATTTTGGAATACATACCGATTAATTGGGTGATAATTTATAAGAAAAGCTCTATTATCTGAAAAATACGATTACCTGTTAATCTTGTTTTTGGTTAGCCATAAATATTCTTGAAAGAAATACTTGAGTCAATGAAATTTCAATCAAATCCGCTTTTATTAGTTTCCGAGAACAAGTCTAATTTGAATCGGTTAGATAAATTATCTAATCAGATAACTCATTAAAGAAAATCAATCTATTTAAATCTACGACCTAACAGGCTGCTGAAAATGTTGCGAGAACGATCAGATGCAAAGTGCGCAGAGACGAGAAAACGGGCATAGCGACTTTCACTAAAACTTCTTTTAGCAAAATACGTTTTGGCGTAGCTACATATCAAATAGAGGCGAGGAAGCGAGCGCCAAGCAACACTGTAAAGGGACTGCCGCAGTAATTTTTAGCAGTTCCATTGAACGAGATTAGAGAAAGAGATATAAAAACCATGGCATATATACACGATCAGATTCTGCCTGAAGGTACCCAAATCGGTGTCTTTGAAATTAAAGATACCTTAAAAATTGGCGCGTTCGATATCATCTATCGCGGCTGGAATCGTCATCTTAAGGAACAAGTAGAAATACACGAGTATTTCCCCCATGATTTCGCCATTCGTGCAAGCAATGGTTTGGGTGTCGAACCTAAGTCTCCAAATGATAAAGAAAATTTTGAATACGGGTTAAAGGTTTTTTTGAATCAGGCCGAGATTCTCACGCAAATCGAACATCCCAATGTTGCCGCTGTTGAGATTATTTTGCAGCTCAATGGGACAGCTTACACGATTATGGCTCAGCAGGAGGGCGTGTCACTTGCCAGCTTAGTACAGTCTGCCACAACAATTGCTGAAACAGAATTAAAATTCATTCTGGTATCGATTCTGAATGCGCTGCAGAAAGTCCATGAGTGCAAAATTGTGCATAGCGGCATCCAGCCAGCAGCAATTTTTCTGGGCAAGAAGGGTGAGCCGCTGCTGATCCATTTCTCAGCCGCGCGCTTGGCTATTGCCGCGCGCACTCCTAACCTTACCAGCGAATTAGCCGCCGGCTATGCGCCTGCAGAGCAATATGAGCAAGCTGATGTGCCTGGACCTGCAACTGATTTTTATGCGTTGGGCGCAACCCTATATCATTGTATGACGCATACCCCACCAGTTGATGCTCAGAATCGGATAATGGTTTTAAGCAAAGGTGAACCTGATCCGATGGTTTTACTCTCTGGCTCTGCAGACATTACTTATAGCGCGGAATTGCTGCAAGCGATTAATTGGATGCTACGGCCTGACTATAACGATCGACCGCAAACGGCGGCAGAGATTTTAACGCTGCTCAAATCAACGCATACCGAGGGCCAAAGCAAGCCTGCTTCTACTCAGCAAAAAGTCGTGGATGATACCGAGAGTAGTGCGGGAGCCAAGCGTTTTATAGGGATGGGTGTCCTGATTGGAATAATCGCAACGATTGTTGCTGGTTTATGGTTCAGTAAAAAAGCTTCAGAATCATTTGAGGAGCAGTTAAATATAGCCGCACAACCTCCAGTCGAGCATCATAGTGATCAAACCAGCGTCGCACCAGAGTCACCAGAAGATCAAGCCGTCGCCTTGACCAGTAATCCAGCAAGTCAGCCAGAAAAAGGCCAGATACCAGAAAATACGTCTTCCCCAGCAGCAAGTATATCGGTTCCCGAGGCCGAGCCGCAGGATGATGTTGCAACTGAACCGGAATCTAATGTAAATCAACAACAGACGGTGATTGAGTCATTACTTCCTCAATCTGCGAGCCAGAATTTGCCAGAAAAACCCCTCAATGTGGATTCAATCAAAGCATACCTGGCAGCTGCTGAAAAAGCCATGAAAGCCGTGCGTTTCACCACGCCGCAAAGTGACAATGCTTATAAATACTACCAGATGGTGCTTGCCATCGATCCGAACAATAGAGAAGCGCATTTCGGGCTACAGAAAATCGTTGACCGCTATGTTCAGTTTATAACCAAAGCAAGAGCCGATGGTAGGCTAAATGAGGCTAAACTGTATTTGCAAAGGGCTGAATCTGTCTTGCCAGATGATGCCAAACTGCATCGCATTCGAGCAGAGTTAGCTGTTGCTAAGAAGTAGCTATTTATTTGATTTGAAAGAATTACAATACTGAAATCACTTGGATTATTCTTATCATTAATTTATGTTTAACTTTAGCCTCCATCTATGAAAGCAACTGTATCTGATCTTTTGAAACGAATACCGGGTAAAGTAACCGGGGAATGGCCAATGGGGGAGCCATTTGCGCTAGCGTTTGCGCATGGTTCCATGTCTGTCGAGCTATATGCTCCTCGTGGCACAGATATACAAACGCCGCACGATCAAGACGAGCTCTATTTTATTCATTCAGGACATGGCGAGTTTGTTGTGGCGGGTGAACGCCATCCATTCGAAGCAGGTACTGTCTTTTTTGTCCCGGCCCATGTCGAGCATCGTTTTGAGAATTTTTCCCCTGATTTTTCTACCTGGGTTGTTTTCTGGGGACCTAAAGGTGGAGAAAAGTTTAAATAAAGCACGTAAACCGGCGTCTTAGCTTACAATTTATTAGGATGACGTCATGATTTCTGGTTTAGTGCAAATTCTGTTATGGCAAGGTTTAGGTGAATTGATTTCTTACTTCCTAATCCCTATCTTGCCTGGTCCTGTGTTGGGCCTTATCTTTCTGCTGATGTTCTTAATCATTAAAGGACAGGTGAACCCTTCGCTTGCAACAGTTTCTGATGCTTTTAGTCAGCATCTGGGCGTTTTATTCATACCAGCAACGGTGGGCGTCATTTTGTTTTTACCGCAATTAAAAGCGCATGCTTTCGCAGTGATCATCGCATTAATTATGAGCGTTGTGTTAACCATCGTTACGACAGCGGTTATTTTGCGGCTCCTTGCCAGGAAGAACTCTAATGAATCCTGACCAACTGCAAATTGCAGAAATCTGGGTGTATCTTTCTGGCAGTCCCTTATTTGCCTTGATTATTACACTGACAGCGTATCAAGCTGGTATCCTGTTTTATGAGAAAGCAAATAAAAATCCATTAGCGAATCCTGTTGCCATCGCAGTGGTTTTAGTTGCCATAGCGCTTTATCTGGTAGGTATGCCTTATCAACGCTATTTTGAAGGCGCGCAATTTGTGCATTTCTTACTGGGCACGGCAACCGTGGCACTCGCTGTACCCATTTACAGGAGTTTCGCCATTTTGAAAACGCGCTTGATTCCTTTAACCATCGCGTTGTTGTGTGGTGGAGCCGTTTCTATCGCCAGTGCAGTAGGCATCTCCACCTTCCTGGGTGCGGATACTGCCATAATCGGTGCTTTTTATCCCAAATCAGTGACCGCACCCATAGCGATGGGCATTGCCGAGCGTGTAGGCGTCTCGCCTACCTTGACCGCTGTGTTTGCCATCGTGACAGGTATCCTGGGAGCAATATTGGGTAGTTCAATTTTGAATCTGCTTGGCATGAGAGCCTGGTGGCAAAGAGGATTTGCGATGGGCGTAGCGGCACATGGCATTGGCACTTCCAGAGCTTTTGCTGTACATCCAGAAGCTGGTGTCTACGCCAGTCTAGCAATGGGGATGCATGGTATTTCGGGTGCGATCTTGATACCGTTACTGGTTTCTTATATTCGTTAATCTTAAAACAATGGGGATCAGAGCCTGAGGTATTCCAGCTACCGTAAATTGGTCGCTAATGCGCTAATGCCAGAGACTAAGGTAATTGATGCGGGAAAAGAAAGATTAGTCGTTGCTGACCTTTAAATTTTGAGATTGTGCGCATGTGTAGAAAAAAACCTATTAACATTACAGCTTGCCCGTACTCAGTGCACTACATGACTGACTAACACAAGCCCGCATGCAAACCACAAATGGTGGCGGCTTTGCCAAAGCCTTGGACTATACCCTCAAGCGCTGGCCGAGCCTGATTCGCTACGCAGAAAGCGGGCACCTGCCAATCGATAACAATCCCATAGCAAATGTCATCCACCCCATTGCACTAGGAGGAGAACTTGGATTACCAACGATTTATCGATACGCTGAAAGTTTCAGCGCAACCAGGATCAACTGAGAGAACAGGGATGTAGTTTTTACTCACTGTCCCGGCCAAAAGCCCTGTAGTGCCATAAGAGTGACCAAAAAATGATATCGTATTGATTGACAGGATGAAGTTGTTCGCCAGATCGAAAAGGCTGAGTCAGCGTGCCAGTTCGTTGCCAGTTGTCCCACAGGTTTTGGATTGCTGATCAGCTGTCACATCTGTGTCTGCAGGTAGTTCTGTAATCCAACCTTCTTAATGAGGCCTAACTGTTTTTCCAGCCAATGCGCGTGGTCTTCCTCTGTATCAGCCAGCATGGCTTCAAGGATTTCCCGTGTTTGGTAATCCTGCTCTTGTTCACAAACGGCAATGGCGTTACGTAGTGCAACAACCACGGAACGTTCCAATTCCAGGTCGTTTTCCAACATTTCCGGTACGTCTTTACCGATTTTAAGTGGACTGCGGTTACCCACTGCTGGCACACCTTCCAGAAACAGAATTCGCCTGATCAGACTGTCTGCGTGCTGTTTTTCATCATCCATTTCATGGTCAATGCGCTCATAAAGCTTGTGAAAACCCCAATCCTCATACATACGTGAATGCGTGAAGTACTGATCCATTGAAGTCAATTCCCCAGCAAGGAGTTTGTTCAGGATGTCAATGATTTTTGCGTTGCCTTTCATAAGATATTCTCCTTACATTATATTTTGGACTGCAGATAGTTCTGGATACCCGCTTTTTCAGCCAGCACCAACGCCTTGTTCAGAAAATTTACTGTTTGATTGTCGCCTTTCAACTTGATATCTCATTTGGTTAATATTGCACACTACTATAAGTACAGCGTGATGTTTAATTCAGGTTTCACGCATTATAAAGCTCATAGAGTACAAATACAATATTAAGATATTGATTAATAAATGAAAATTATTCTTAACATTGCTTTCACTTGGGTCTGTGACGTGGTCAAATCATAAGCGTCCAGCGCGACCACATTTTCTGTTTTAGGGGCTGTCGGATAATAGCCAAAACAGCGATTCAGGTATGTTGAAATTCATGGAATCCAAAGTTTCATAAAATATAGACATGAAATGAAGGACAAGAATGGAACAATTAGCGCGAACACGATATAGCCAGGAATTTCGTGGGCAATCGGTCAGGTTTTTTTAAAGAGAGTGAGTTAACTCTGGTTGAAGCAGCGAAACGACTATCTTTACCCAAAGGGGCGCTAAAGAACTAGGTTTATGCTGACAGACCAAGTAAACTTACTAAAGCAGGTAAACACCAGAAGAAGCCGCTGAGTGATCTTAAATTAGAGCTATCCAGGGTCAAGCGTGAGTTGGCAGAAGTCATGATGGAGCAGGATCTCATAAAAAAGTGTGCGGCCTATTTCGTGAAGGAGTCGCAGTGAAATACGGTATGATTGACACTCTGCGACAACTATACCCTATTGCACTTATGTGCCGTGTACTTGATGTTTCAGAGAGTGGTTTTCATGCCTGGAATACTCGTTCGCCTTGTAAGCATGAATGGGAAAATACACGGTCGGAAACAGAAATACTGGCTACACCTCAACGCACCCGAGAGACCTACAGTGCGAAACGCATAGCTCTGGGTTTACGTTGTAGCAAAAATGCAAATTTAAGGTAACAACCGATTCTAAACATCATTTACCGTTCGCACCCCTCATATTCTGAAAAGAGAGTTTTCTGTTAGCGCACCTTACAAAGTATGGGTCAGCGATATCACCTATATTCCTATGGACGAAGACTGGTCATATTCTTACCGGAATGAAAGACCTATTTAACAGGGAACTGGTGGATCATGCCATGGATGAAAGAATGACAACGGATCTGGTTATACAGGCTTTGTTTCGTGCAACTGATAGAAAACTTCCGGAAAAGAGTTAGTTCTTCACTCGCATCCGTAGTAGCCAATATTGCGCACAGATTACCAGGAAATATTGAAACAATTCGACATGATTGCTTCCAGAGTAGCAAAGGTGATTGCTGGGATACTCAGTTTAATATGATACGGAATGCCTGACTTGATGTGACCCGTGGCCACAAGTTTCTCGCCTGATTGAGGGGATTACAGCAGAATATTTGCTTGCGGATCGCGGCTACGATAGCGATGCTATCGTAGCGCAAGCCAAAACCCAAGGTATCAATCCTGTAATACCGCTTCGCAGGAACCGAAAAACACAAAGAGATTATGATCCATAGCTCTACCGTTTGCGTCATATCATAGAGAATGCTTTTTTACATCTCAAACGATGGCGCGGTATAGTTACGCGCTATGCCAAGACTTCAGCATCCTTCTTTGCTGCCATTCAAATCCGATGTATCGCTCTTTGGGCTAATATCTTGTGACGACACTGCCTAAAAGTCCTCTATATTATTTTTACAGTATCGAGTCTACTTCAGGTGGGAGAGGTTTCTCATCTTTAAAGGATAGGTCGTCATAATAAAAGCGTTTGAAGCGCTTTATCGTAGCAATAACGTTGGGCTATCCTCCGGACACGTTTCTGCATTTTGGCAATATCCGCCTGGTGGTCGAGTGCATTCGTTGCGGCATCGAAGCAGAAGGTAAACACCTGACGATCGAATCTCGCCTGCAGCTGCGTGCCGAAAAAAAGCCTACTACACTCAATGCGCTGCATGATTGGCTAACACAAACCCGCTCACAAACTGCAAACGGTGGGGGTTCTGCCAAAGCGCTGGAGCGGGGAGTCATTTGCTAACTCAGGCGGCCGATTCGATGATGCATATACAAAAAAATTGCTCACCAGCACAGGAAAATCATACCGAGTACCGTGTGCTCACATTGCGCGCCAGTCGCCGCCAAGGCCAGGGAGATTTCCATCAATAAACTACGAGAATGACTTAAAAACGCGAATCAATCGAGTGACATTCTGATTGCTCTAAATCCATCCCCACTGAATCAATTACCGCTCAACTAAAACCACCTCAACCGTATTCACTTTACCGTCCCGCAGGTATTGCAGCGCGGTTTTCTGTCCAGCCTCAAGCGTTCTCAAGATATTGGCATACGACGCCAGATCACTGATCTGTTGTCCGGCCAGTTGAATCAGGATGTCACCCGACTGTAGCTGTGCTTGATGTGCCGGGGAGCCATGAATAACGTTATCCACGCGTACGCCATCACCTTGATAGGAGAAATCCGGCACTGTGCCCAGGCTGACTTTGCGCTTGTCTTTTGCTTGAGCAGCTTTAGATTGCGCATTTTGTGTGTTTAGCGTGACGGTTAGGGGTTCGGGACGATTGACCAGATATTCGGTTGCTTCCTTGAGAATAGCAGCCACTTTGACTAGGCCGGCTGCATCGATTTTATCCACGGTATCGCCGGGAGCATGATAGTCCTCGTGTGCACTGGCGAAAAACTGGACAGCAGGTACGCCCGCTTTGATGAAAGCAGCTTGATCGCTGGAACCAAAGTCATCCTGCACAGCGTTGATGGGAATACCGGTGACAAAGCCTGCACCACGAAACACATGTACCAGCTCACGCGCAGTGCCAGTGCCGAACAAGGTCACCGGATTGTTGCCCAGTCGCCCCACTGTATCCAGATTCAACATGGCTGCTATTTTTTCTACCGGATAGTTTTTTGCATTGTTAAGGTAATGCGTGGAGCCCAGTAGATTGGCTTCTTCGCCGGTAAAAGCAACAAAAATGATGGTACGCTGCGGTTGCCACTTTGGAGCGATCTGCCGTGCCAACTCCAGCATGACCGCAATCCCGCTGGCATTATCATCTGCACCGTAATGAATTTTCCCCTGGTTGGCTGCGCGCACATCCGGCCAACCCATGCCCAAATGATCATAATGCGCGCCGATCACCAGACTTTGGCCGGTCAATTCCGGATTTGATCCAGGCAAAATTCCGATCACATTGCGCAAAATAATCTTCCCTTTCGGTGCACCCACATCCTGCTGCCAAATTTGGAAATAGCTTTTATCATCACCACCGGGTAACAGGCCAGCCTGCTGGAAATGCTGTGCGATATAGTCCGCAGCGGCATCTAATTCGGGGCTGCCTAATTCGCGTCCTTTAAAGGCTTCGCTGGCTAGATGGGTAATATCCGCCAGCATGCGACTGTCAGAAAATAGTGGGGGCAATTCTGCCAATGCGCGGCGGGGCGTTAAAGTGCCGACATGAGTGGAAGTAAACGATGCATTATCCTTCTGCTTGATTAACTGCGTTAAAGGTGATTGGGTAACAGGCCATTGACCTTTATTTATATTGGTCAGCTCATCTCCTTCAAAGACCAGGTAGCTGTATTTGCGGTAGTGCGGTAGTTTCCTGGCCAATTCTGCAATTGCCTTGGGATGATCGGATGCCACCCATAACAGAGTTTTATCCGGATTGGCGGGCTGTCTCGCTGTCAGGACAATGGCGTGCTTGGCTTGTTGATAAGTTTGTTGATTCAGATGCAGTTCTCCTGAACGATAAGCTACCCCCTGACTTGACAAAGTTGTGACCAACGCCTGGCTGAATTTATTTTGCCAGCCCATGATCCAGACTGTTCGATTGGTAGGGAGAGTATCCAGTTGATCATCGCGTACAACTTCCAGCAAACCGGACTGTGTCTTTTGCCAATTCGTAGCCAGCAGTTGATAAGCTTGCAATACTTCTTTATCTACATTGGCTGGCAGTACTAATAAGGGTTTTTCCGCACCAAAACCTTGAGATAAGGCAGAAGGGATTTCTCGGCTGTCCAGGCGCCTGAATACGTCAAATTGTGGATCAATATCAATGCGCACAGGCCGTGCTTTAAAGTTCACTTCAATTTCATTGATTAACTGATCAATGGTGATTTTAGCTTGATAAGCTTGCGCTTCACCTTCCAAGTGAACAGCGATAGGCACAGTCAGTTGATATGGCATGCCCTCTTGGGTTTGTTTGATTACCGCCTTGAGCTTAAATCCTTGAGCAGTAGGCTCAGCCTGTGCATCCTGCAATAAGAGGTTGGGAGCGCCACTGTGGTAGACCCATTGCTCAAAGAAACGGGAAAAATCCTTGCCAGTGAGTGAGTTGAAGATCGTCTTTAAATCCTCAAAAGTCGCTTGCCTGAATTTGAATTGTTTATAAAAAGCTCGTAACACCCGAATGAAATCTTCATCCCCCAACTCCTGCCGCAACATATGAAAAAACATCATGGTTTTTCCATAGCCTACTGCTTCTGAGCTGGAGCTATGACGTGAAGTAAATTGGGCAATAGGGAAATCTTTTTCTTTACTGACAAAATCCGCATATTTTTGCAGCACATCGCGGCGATATTCCTCTCCTTTGCCGCCTTGCTCACTTACCAGATGATCAGCAAGGTAGGCGGTTAATCCCTCCGACCAATTTCCTTTGGAGTAATCCACGAATACGCCATTTCCCCAGTAATTATGCAGAATTTCATGCGGGTAGGAAGAATGCAGGATGAAGGGGAAGCGAACCACTTTGGGACCCAGTAGCGTAAAAGAGGGCATGCCATAGCCGGTTTCCCAGAAATTCTCAACCAAGGCAAATTTTGAATAGGGATAGGGCCCCAGCAGTTTGTTATACATGGCAATATACTGCGCGGTGGTATCCAGATATTTCTGAGCTAATGCTTCATCAGCGCTACGCAGATAAACGAATGCATTTACCGCGCCCGCTGACTGTGTGTAGCGCTGATAGCGCCCTGCAACGATATAGATATCATCTTGTGGCTGTTTCTCTTCCCAAATCACATTGTGGGTTGTTTCTGTTTTTTGCTCACGCACCAAAGCGCCCTGACTGACGACATCCCACTCGGCGGGAACCTGAATATTCAGGAGAAATGACACCATTCCATCCTCAAACTGGGGATACCAGGCAGTGGAATTGGCCAGAAAAACTCCCTCATTTGAGATGAGCCCAGGTGTGTAACTGAAACTGCGTGCGTATTCCAAAGCGGGGCCTTGCACGGCGTGATTGATTTTTCCGCTGAAAGTTAAAGTGAATGTCTCTTGTTGTGGCGGTAAGGTCAAAGTATACAGTTTTAAAGGAACAGGCCTGGCACTTAAAGTAGCATTACTTTGCTGTAAGGTGAGATGCGCACCTTTCACGTCAGTTACCGTTAAATCGGCATGTAGGCTGAAATCAAGACGAATGTCTGTTGATTGATTCCGGTAACGTTGCGGGATAAGCACCTGATCTTTTACCTGAATTTCTGAGGTATCTGGCGAGAGGATGATTTCCATCTGATGGTGAAAAGTATCACTGCTTGCTACTACAGTCAGGCTATAGATCATGCAGACGAGGAATAAACCCCATGTCACACTCAATTTGATTGATTTTTTCATTTCTTTAAATTTTATAGCTATACATTATTCAACTTATTCTGAAGGATCTTGATGAGATCACCAAATCCATTTGAAACAGCTTATTAAACTCACATCTTGTATACTTTCTTTTTAACGTAATGTTTAAACAATTTCAACGAGATCTATAAGTTAACAAATGAAAAATTTTACACAAATATCTTCTATTACTAGCGCTCCATTATTTATTAATGGACTGCTATCAGCGTTACTTTTCATTACAGTGAATCAGGCTAGTGCGGTAGATTTTATTAGCGAGGAGTATCAGCTTTCGGACAAAGAAGTCAGGGTCGGTGAAGCCTATTATCGTGCGGATATGCAGTGGATGGCTTATCAAGCAGAAGTATCCGAGGAAAATCCCTTTTATCAAATTTATCTGAAAAACCTTGTGAGTGGAAAAGTACAGCAAGTATCTCCCGGTACAGGTAAAACGACTTGTTCGTGGGTGCATCCTTTACAGGAAAAAGTGCTCTTTTCTTCGACTCATGAAGACTCTGATGCCAAGGCCAAGATGACTGCCGAAATTGAAAGAAGAAAATCCGGCGAGCGACAATCCTATGCCTGGGACTATGATGAATTTTACGACATCTATGAAACTGACTTTGAAGGCGGGAAAATCAAAAATCTTACCAATACCCTGGGATATGATGCGGAAGCTTCCTGGTCACCTGACGGCAAATTGATCGCGTTTGCTTCCAATCGCAGGGCTTACACCGAACAATTATCAGAGGAAGAAGCTGCCCTTTTCAAAAAGGATCCTTCTTCTTTAATCGATATTTACATTATGAATGCGAATGGCTCCAATGTAAAAAGATTAACTCAAACAAATGCCTATGATGGCGGTCCATTTTTTAATCCGGACGGTAAAAGAATCGTGTGGCGCCGCTTTTCAGCCAATGGTAGAGAGGCAGAAATATTTACCATGAACATCGATGGATCGGATCAGAAACAAATTACCCGTCTCAATATGATGTCCTGGGCGCCTTTTTATCATCCTTCCGGAAAATACGTTATTTTTGCAACCAACGTCCATGGACACCGGAATTTTGAGCTTTACATCGTCGATGTGGATGGCAAAAAAGAGCCGGTGCGTGTGACGGATAAAGAAGGTTTTGATGGGTTGCCGGTATTTACTCCCGATGGCAAATATCTCACCTGGACCAGTGATCGCACGCCTGAGAAAAAAGGCCACCTCTTTCACGGCAAATGGAATCACGAAAAAGCATTAGAGAGTCTTTCCTTGAAATAAGGTAAATGAATCGAATTAATATAATGTAATTCGATGGCAAGAAAAGAAGGATGAACCGAGTTTGACTCTTTTAACGTTTTTGATACTGGGCAAACAGACTTCATTTTGGGGTTGCCTCAACGCGAGCCCTCTGGTATCAGGTAATTCTTAATAAAAAAAGTAAGGTGAGGGTGTACGTTGTTAAGACTGCACAGCCTACTGTGCAGAATTTTTCTTTTAATAACAGGTTGCAGGAGGGAGTTACCACTTGCGTTGTTTAGATTGCGTACGCTCTCCGCGTGGACGTGCAATATTAACAGTAATATTTCTTCCATCTACAGCACGTCCATTTAACTGCTTGACTGCTTCTTCAGCTGCAGATTGTTTTTCCATCTCTACAAAGCCAAATCCTTTGGACTGACCAGTATATTTATCCTTAATAAGGTTAATACTCATCACTTTTCCAAATTCTCCGAAAAGAGTTTGAAGCTTGGTATCAGTGACATTATAAGATAGGTTTCCAACATAGATATTCATTTACGTCTCTCATTTTTGTGCGGTGATTAGTTAAACCTATCAAATAACTCACCAAAATTAATTGATAGTGATTTGCCATTAGCTGACAAACATTTGCAAAAATATCCTAGGAAGTTGAAGTGGATCATCTTCGAATACTCCACTTTCCTGAAAGACGTTTTTTTATTTTATTACGACTATCATCTACCATTCGGTGAGTAATGATTGTCAAGTATCCTATTAATTCATGATAAGTGCGGTATTATTCTGTTACTAGATAGTTAGTAATTGATCTTGTAACAAGTGCAAACTAATTAAACCGGCCAACATATATACCAATGTATATAGTTTTTACCAAGCTTGATTGATTGAGAATATCTTTAATCCTGGGACAAATTATTGAGTATGGCTTGCTTGCTATACATTTTTGCACATACTCAGACTATTTCTAGGTTTGCTACGAATCTGGTAATTGTACCCTTAATATGGCATGAAAATGTGAATTTAACTTATAAGACCAATTACTGGCATTATAGTTCGATTATCTGTGTGATCCTGCTAAAAGAAGAAATCTGAAAACTATAATAAATTGCTGTAACGCGGATAATGAAGATGCTAGCTTTTTTATTGAATTCATGAATGAAAAGAATGATATAGTGTAGCGCCCCCTTTTTCTTCGTGCTGGTCGCGGTCATTTGCCCTATCTCATGCGAAAGATTCCCAGTTCGAATCCTCATGTGTGCACCCACACCAGCCAGAGCTGGAGAGGCTAGTGAGATCTGGCCGAGAAGACGGCGCAATACAAAGTAAAGTGGTTTGGAAAATAGACGTAGAGTAGCCAGGGTCAGTTCGTTATGTATCAGCGAACAAGAACTATCTCAAGAAAGTTTTAGTTAGAGTAAAGTATTAAACTGATTACGCGGGCGCCCAAAATTTTATCTGCAGGAACCGCCGATGCGGTTTGAGTTCATGATGTTTTTGGTAAATTTGCCTACATGAGGGCGTATCGAATTATTTTGAGAAGGTGATTGAATTCAGTATGTCCAACATTACAAACCTGATCATTTATAATATTGGCACTATCATGGGATTACTCTTCATCGGGGCTATTGTCGCGTTGTTTATTCGCGATCTCATCCAGAAACAGCACACGATATTACGCAATTATCCGATTATTGGTCGATTACGCTTTTTTTTCGAGCTTCAGGGCAAATACTTACGGCAATATTGGTTTGCTGGTGATCGAGAGGAACAACCCTTCGATCGTGCCACCCGTGCTTGGGTGTACAAGAATTCCAAGAATAAAGGGGGTATCATTGGCTTTGGTTCCACTTATGATTTGCGCGAACCCGGTGCGATCATTTTCGTCAATGCGACATTTCCCATTCTGGAGGAAGATCAGTTACCAACGCCCTCACTGCTCATTGGTGAAGGTTATTGTCAATATCCTTTTGAAGCTAAGTCGATTATCAATATCAGTGGCATGAGTTATGGTGCTATTTCGGCACCGGCAGTGCGTGCCTTATCACTGGGCGCGGCCAAGGCTGGATGTTGGCTCAATACAGGAGAGGGCGGGCTTTCGCCTTATCATGAGGAAGGCGATTGTGACGTGATCATGCAAATCGGTACTGCCAAATATGGTATCCGCGATGAACACGGTAATTTCTCCCCCGCACGTGCCAAGGAAATTGCGCCGTTCGTCAAGGCTTTTGAAATTAAACTTTCGCAGGGTGCCAAACCAGGTAAGGGGGGAATGTTGCTTGGTCCAAAAGTAACCCCTGAAGTTGCTGCCATTCGTGGTATTCCTGCTTTTCAAGATTCTATCAGTCCCAATCGCCATCACGATATTGGCAACATCGATGAATTGCTCGATAAAGTTGCCTTCATCCGCGATTTAACCGGACGCCCGGTAGGTGTTAAGAGTGTCATTGGCGGCTGGCGTTTTATCAATGAGCTTTGCGATTCCATTCATCGACGTGGGCTGGAATATGCGCCTGATTTTCTTACCATCGATGGTGGAGAAGGGGGGAGCGGTGCCGCGCCTCAAACGCTCATGGATTATGCAGGACTGCCCATTGCAGAAGCTTTGCCGCGCGTGGTGGATACGCTGATCGAATCCGACTTGAAGAAACGGATTCGTGTGATTGCGGCAGGAAAACTGGTTACTTCGGCTCATGGTGCGTGGGCATTATGTGCGGGTGCAGATTTTGTTAATACCGCACGCGGCTTTATGCTTGCGTTAGGCTGTATACAGGCGATGCGTTGCCACCTGAATACTTGTCCTACTGGCATCACAACGCATAATCCTTGGTTACAACGTGGCCTGGTCGTTGAGGAAAAATACCTGCGCGTTGCTAACTATGCCATGAATGTCAACAAGGAAATCGACATGCTTGCTCATTCGTGCGGACTCAGGCATGCCCGAGAGTTCCGGCGTGAGCATGTACGTATCGTGCAAACCGCAGGAAAAAGCATCGCATTGAATATGTTGTACCCGTATCCCGAAGTGCGTAAGGAGTTTAATAAAGAAGTTTGCAAGAGTTGAAATTTCGTTCTCTCCCCATATTGTAGGGGCAATAGACATTTCATCAGGAGGTTTTATGCGTTTCGATAAACTTACCACAAAATTTCAACAGGCACTGGGTGAAGCACAAAGTATGGCGTTGGGCAAGGATCATCCATATATTGAGCCCCAGCATTTGCTGCTTGCACTCCTGCAACAAGGTGATGGAGGAGCTTCTTCACTGCTGCAGCGTGCAGGTGTAAATGTTAGTCCACTCCGTGACGCGCTCGTAAAAAGTCTGGAACGGATGCCCAAAGTTGAAGGAGCAGGTGGAGAAATCAGTATCTCGCGCGATCTTAATAACCTGCTCAATTTAACAGATAAGGAAGCGCAAAAGCTTGGAGATCAGTTCATTGCTTCAGAAATGTTTCTGCTGGCTGCGCTTGAGGACAGAGGTGAAACCGGGCAACTATTAAAGCAGTATGGAGCCAACCGTAATGCTTTGGAACAAGCGATCAAATCGGTGCGTGGTGGTGAAAGTGTATCGAGTGCAGAGGCAGAAGGTAGCCGCGAAGCATTGAAAAAATATACCCTCGATCTAACTGAGCGCGCACGCATGGGTAAGCTGGATCCAGTAATTGGGCGTGATGATGAAATTCGGCGAACCATTCAGGTATTGCAGCGACGCACCAAGAATAATCCGGTACTGATTGGTGAGCCTGGAGTGGGAAAAACCGCCATCGTAGAAGGGCTAGCTCAACGCATCGTAAACGGAGAAGTACCTGATACGCTAAAAAATAAACGTGTACTATCGCTCGATATGGCTGCATTATTAGCTGGCGCGAAGTATCGAGGTGAATTTGAAGAACGATTGAAAGCGGTACTCAAAGAAATCGCCCAGGATGAGGGTCGCACCATTGTGTTTATTGATGAGTTGCATACCATGGTAGGAGCGGGAAAGGCGGAAGGCGCTATCGATGCTGGCAATATGCTCAAACCGGCGCTGGCCAGAGGAGAATTGCACTGTGTCGGCGCGACTACCTTGGATGAATATCGCAAATATGTTGAGAAGGATGCAGCATTAGAACGCCGCTTCCAGAAAGTGCTGGTTGATGAACCAACAGTAGAAGCAACCATTGCCATTTTGCGTGGTTTGCAAGAGCGTTATGAAGTGCATCATGGTGTAGACATCACTGATCCGGCTATTGTGGCTGCCGCGGAATTGTCTCATCGCTACATTACTGACCGTTTCTTGCCGGATAAGGCTATCGACTTGATTGATGAAGCCGCTGCGCGGATTCGCATGGAGCGGGATTCGAAACCCGAAGTGATGGACAAGCTTGATCGCCGTCTGATTCAACTAAAGATTGAACGGGAGGCGATGAAAAAAGAAAAGGATGAGGCCTCACAAAAACGCCTAGCGTTGCTGGAAGAAGAGATTAAAAAACTTGAGCGCGAGTATGCTGATCTGGAAGAAATCCTCAAGGCAGAAAAATCACGTGCGCAAGGTTCGCATCAGATCAAGGAGGAATTAGAAAAGCTTAGAAAGGAAGTGGAAGCCGCAACGCGCAAAGGAGATTGGCAAAAGGTCTCTGAATTGCAATATGGCCGTATTCCTCAACTGGAAACACAGCTGGCAGAGCAGATCCAGCAAGGTGAAGTGATACCCCAGGTTAAAGATGCAAATAAACCTAAATTGTTCAGGACTCAGGTAGGAGCTGAGGAAATTGCCGAGGTTGTTTCCCGTGCCACAGGTATACCGGTTGCTAAAATGATGCAAGGTGAACGGGAAAAGCTGCTGCAAATGGAGCAAAAATTGCATGAACGAGTGGTAGGACAAGATGAGGCGGCACGTCTTGTTTCGGACGCTATCCGTCGCTCACGTTCAGGATTGTCTGATCCCAACCGGCCTTATGGTTCTTTCTTATTTCTGGGACCTACCGGCGTAGGTAAAACAGAATTATGTAAAGCGCTGGCTGAATTTTTATTTGATTCCGAAGAGCACTTGATCCGGGTCGATATGTCGGAATTCATGGAAAAGCATTCTGTGGCACGCCTGATAGGCGCTCCACCCGGTTACGTTGGCTACGAGGAGGGTGGCTATCTTACTGAATTAGTACGCAGGAAACCTTATTCAGTGATCTTGCTTGATGAAGTAGAAAAAGCTCATCCCGATGTATTTAATATTTTGTTGCAGGTACTTGATGATGGGCGCCTGACAGATGGTCAAGGACGTACAGTTGATTTTAGAAACACAGTAATTGTCATGACTTCCAATCTTGGCTCGCAAATGATCCAACAAATGAGTGGAGATGATTATCAAGTCATCAAGCTCGCGGTGATGGCAGAAGTGAAAACTTATTTCCGCCCCGAGTTTATTAATCGCATTGATGAAGTTGTCGTATTTCACTCACTGGATGAAAAGCATATTAAAGCGATTACGCAGATTCAATTGCGGAACCTGGAAGCACGATTGGCTAAAATCGAAATTAAGCTGGAAGTAACCGATGCTGCTTTATCAGAACTTGCGCGTGCCGGTTTTGATCCTGTATTCGGGGCTCGTCCATTAAAACGTGCTATCCAATCACAAATCGAAAATCCGCTCGCCAAAGAACTTTTGCAAGGTAATTTTGCTGCTAAAGATACGATCAGAGTTGATTGTGTAAACGGTGTTTTAACATTTTCCAAGTCTGCATGATTTTTTTCTTAGAAAGAAAGCGAAGCAATAATGCATGAAAAGAGATAGTTTCAGGTAGAATATTGTTTTTTTTAAAGTAAAACCTTATGCTAAAAGGTAGTCTGGTTGCGATCGTTACACCGATGTTTGAAGATGGCGCTCTGGATCTGGAGAGGTTTCGTGCGCTAATCGATTTTCATATTGCGCAAAAGACCGCTGCTATAGTGGTTGTCGGAACAACAGGTGAATCTCCTACCGTAGATTTTGATGAGCACAATTTGCTGATACGAACTGCGGTATCGCATGCGGCCGGACGAATACCAATCATTGCTGGCACTGGCGCGAATTCCACGAGAGAAGCCATTGATCTGACGATTTTTGCCAAAGATGCGGGGGCAGCTGCTTGCTTATCGGTAGTTCCCTATTATAACAAGCCAACCCAGGAAGGACTTTATCAACACTTCAAGGCAGTGGCAGAAGCGGTTGATATTCCGATGATTTTATATAACGTACCAGGTAGAACGGTTGCTGATATTTCCAACGATACCGTTCTTCGGCTTGCGCAAGTTCCTAATATCATTGGAATAAAAGATGCGACAGGTAACATTGCGCGCGGTTGTGATTTATTACATCGTGTGCCACTGGATTTCTGCGTGTATAGCGGGGATGATGCCACTGCACTTGCATTGCTGCTGTTAGGAGGTCATGGTGTCGTTTCAGTGACTGCAAATGTTGCACCGAAATTAATGCATGAAATGTGTCATGCAGCGTTTGCAGGAGATTTGATTGCCGCGCGTAGAATTAACAATAAGCTGTTAAAATTGCATGTGGATTTGTTCGTTGAAGCGAATCCAATCCCAGTAAAGTGGGCTGTCATGCAAATGGGTTTGATAGGTTCGGGAATTCGATTACCTTTAACACCGCTCTCAAGTCAATTTCATCAATTGATCAAAGATGCAATGAAACAAGCTGAGGTAATGATTTAAAGGTGTACGATGTCGAGTGTAAAATACCAAAGAACAATCATACTGAGCGTAGTATGGGTGTTGATGGTTTCTGGTTGTAATTCATTTAGTTTATTGCCAGAAAGTAAAAAAATAGATTATAAATCAGCTGGTAAAATACCTCCCTTGGAAGTACCGCCTGATCTGACTACGCCCTCTGCAGATGATCGCTACGCAGTACCTGATGTCTCTTCTACAGGAAGTGCAACATTTTCTACATATAACAGAGAGCGCGAAGAGCAACCACAAACTTATAGTAGCTCTTCTATATTGCCTGGAGCAAAGAGTGGGAGTGCCGCCCATATTGCCCGATCGGGTACCCAACGTTGGTTAGTGGTTCGTCAAGCTCCCGAAGACGTCTGGCCAATAGTCAAAGAATTCTGGCAGGATTTAGGGTTTCTAGTTAAGGTTGAGGCGCCTGATGTGGGGGTTATGGAGACTGATTGGGCAGAGAATCGCGCAAAAATTCCCCAAGATATTATTCGGAGTGTTCTTTCGACTTTTCTCGATAGCTTGTACTCAACTGCTGAGCGTGACAAATTTCGTACCCGGCTAGAGCGAAGTGAATCAGGTGAAACAGAAATTTATATTAGCCATCGTGGTATGTATGAAGCATTTGCTGAAAGAAGTACAAATCGTACTGTCTGGCAACCGCGTCCTGCTGATCCTGATCTGGAAGCTGAAATGCTTGCCCGGCTGATGATACGCTTTGGTGCAGGAGAAGAGCTCGCCAGACAAGAAGTAGCTTCTGCAGCGAATGGTGCCGGTGCCGTTAGAGAGCAAGCTTATATGGATAAAACGAGGGGTGGTGTGCTAATAATTAATGAAGCATTTGACCGAGCATGGCGTCGTGTAGGATTGGCGCTCGATCGTGTAGGTTTCACTGTTGAGGATCGAGATAGAGCAAACGGTGTTTATTTTGTTCGTTATGCTGACCCTGATCTTGAAAGTCGAAAAGCGAGCGAGGGTGAGGGAATACTTTCAAAACTTGCATTTTGGCGAAGTAATACTGATTCAAAAGCAGAGCGATATCGTATTCAGGTAAGCGGGGTCGGAGTTAATAGCGAGGTTAAGGTACTCTATGAGGATGGTACACAGGATGAATCAGGGGCAACTAATCGAATTCTTACTTTATTGTATGAGCAACTTAAATAGTGAGTTGCAGTAGTGCCAATCTAATGAATAAAAGTAAACAAGATTAGTTTTGTGCAAGAAGGTAAGAAGGCTAATAAAAAAACCGCCCAGCAGGGCGGTTTTTTTATTAGCTACTCTTTGGTTATTATATTATTAATGACCTGGTTTGCTGGTGCCGCCATATGGACGTGCATCTCCACCTTCTTTAAGGCAGTTGCCATTAGCATCTAAGCCATGAGGGCATTCCATTTTTTGGCCGGAGATGATTTTATTATAGGCTTCTTTCTCAGTTTCAGGTAATGCTTGACCTGGTTTGCCACATCCCGTCAGTGTTATGGTTGCTAAAGCAGCGGCGATCAGAAAAAATCTCATTATATTGATTCCTTATTAAAATTTGTAACTAAAAACAACTTGTGACAAATTCAGTATATAACGAAAATACCTCACTGCTCAAGCATGAGTTTACAAAAATTTTATAATCTTTTAATTTGTTTCTAGTTAAATCTATCGTATCTTCAATAGGATGCTCAATTGCTTTTCTACCTTCTGCTGAGAAATCAAGCTTGGAATCTGGGAGATTTGCCTTTTGTTTACAGCATATTTGTTAGCCGTCGTGCGTCACGGTGAAGATGTACCATAGGCCCCCGAGCTTTTAGCGTGCATATACCGTTCAGGAATAACTTCGTGATCAAAATGGGCTAGTTTTTCCAGAAACCAGACATCCTGCAGCAACATTGGGCCACGTGGTCCTGTTGTCTTCACATTCTGATTATCGACAACTGGGCACCCGTACTTTAGTCAATTTCTTTTTGTCACTCATAGTTCACTTCTTTACAGTTGTGGATTAGTGTGTTACCTAAAAGTTGACTTCAAAGCTTTTCGATCAGCGCCTAAATTAATAATTAATATATTGAGGTATTACTAATTTCCTCACAAAAAACAAAAAAATTTCAAATATTTTGTGAAATTGTTAGTAATAATTGCCCCATGATTTTCTGAAAATTTTTTGTACATATATCTGCTGCCAGGCTGCCTGTAGAACGCTTATTAAACGACATAATCATTGAAGACGTAAAATAAGTATCATGCTACAGTCGATAATTTTATTGCCCAACGATAATCTGCATTTCAAAGGGGTAGTAATCAGATGACTGTGAATATACATATTTGCTGCTAGTGCGTTTATTTCTCGGTGAAATGACGATTGATTTCCCATAATGCTTCCTCGGGTACAATTTCCTGAATAGCGGGGAATAGATGTTGCTCCTCATAGCGGATATGCATACTGAGCAGCGCCGAAAGCTTTTGACTTTCTCCAGCCAGCGCTGTTTCTTGCTCAATGTTTTTTCTCAACTGACTTACGGCTTGTTGGATATCGACATGTTGTTTTAAGGTTTCAATAATTTCTTGGCAGCCTCGCGGTGAATACTGAGAGAAAACGGGTAGGAGTATCTCCTCTTCTTGACGAAAATGAGTTTGAAGGTTGGTATCCCAGTACGCGATAAAGTGAGTGGCAATCCGATGAAGTGATGTTATATCGGAACCGAAAGAGGCAATGCGCAGATTTTTTGCCTGGACAAGAGCGTGATGATGATCATGAGACAAAGGATAAAGACTCTTATGACGTTTCATGGAAGTTCATTCATAACATGGATTATTGTTCAGCATATCAATGTTGGAGGAATACGTGCGTAAAAATGAATTAGTAAGATAATGAAATATATAAAATTAATTGATATATCAGCATTATTGAAATTACGTATTTACTCACTTTCTCATTTTAGATTAACTAAAGATTATAAGTTCAGGGAAATTTAAGTAGCTTTAAAGTGATTTTTCATCTGGATTATCTAATCAAAATGGTTAAACAATGAGCTATGGCGATATTATTGGAAGTTTGTTGAAAGTGATAGCAAATAAAGGGCGTTCAAGATTTGAACATATGTCTAATTCTCCTCAACTTGCAAATGAGTGTAGGAGGTCAATTAAAAATTTTTTCATTCTAAGCAGACGAAGCTCTTGACGACAGGTTCGAGAATGATGGTAATGACTTATGCAAATAAGCATATTTTTGGAGCGCGCTGCAGTCCTGTGATGATGGTGGGAGACTTGCTGTATGATATGAATTTAGTTGCTGATTTGCCGATTATATGATTCCTCAGGTCACGGGTGCAGTCGTTGCGGCAGGTACTGCGCAATTTCTGGCGAGTTCGGCTACTGTAGGGGATACACTTGATGTAACGAAATTATTCATTGCTGAATTTTTGTTTGCCTTTGCATTGGTTTATGTAATTTTGAATGCTGTGAGCGCGAAGGGCACAAGTAGTAATTCTTTTTATAGTTTTGCTACTGGTTTTATGCTGATGACCGGCACATTTTCTGTAGCGGGAATGTCAAACGGTATTTTCAATGCTGACGTAGTAACTAATACTCTGTTAATGAGTCTGATGAGTTGGAGTAGTATTTGGGCTCATTTGGTTGCTGATTTAACGGGTGGGATATTGGCAGTATTGGTTTTCACTGTGTTAAATCAGGATGACACATAGAATAGATTTACAGGAGAGTGTTGTGCAAGCTACCTATCACTACTCTGTATGCTAATTCTAAGGAAAAGCTTATTTAGTTGACTTCTTCTCAACACAGTAAAGCCTGATACCAAGAAATATATTTATTATCGGTAATGCTTATATCTAATCCAATAAATAATTTTTCCTATTTTATTGTTTTTTCGCGATTCAAAGAAAGCAGCCGAAGATTCAGCCAGTATTCGATTTTTTTTAGGAACTCATCTCGTAACGGCTGTGATGAGAAAAGATGCTCATGATGGCTCAATTTCGGTAGGGGCAACAACTCATTATCAGGATGATTCTGTAGGGTAGCACGTGCAAAATCCTGGTTACCCCAGGCCGGGGTAATCGGGTCATGGACCGAATAAATCAGGTAATAAGGAATAGCAAATTCGCTCATATGACGGCGAAAATGAACTATTTCCGCTTCGATTCCTTTGACATATCGTAGCAGAGTGCGACGGATGAACCAGCCATCTGCGCGGATACGGGCCTTTTCTTCCTCACTATCGGTGAAATAGTCTACCACCCAATCCGGTGTGGCCGGTGTGAATAGCGTTCGCAGGCCTGGCCAGGATAACACTTCAAATATTCCATCGAGCAAAGGCACGATAACAAGGGACACGATCTGATTCATGATCATTAGTGGCAAAGGCTCGTTCTGCGGATTCAAGAAATGCTCCTGGGCATGAAATGATAGCTTGATGAGTGGATTTGCCAGCCAGCCGCGCCAGCCCGGAACTTCGGTAACGGAAAAGGCCGGCCCGAGCAAGACAATGCCTTGCACCCGCTTTGTTGGTTCGCTCTTATTTTGAGTCGACAATAAATAAGAAGCGGCAATCAGAGAACCCAAACTATGAGAAACAATAAAGATCGGTTTGTCCGATTCCCCCTGTTTATCGCAAGAGATGATGAAGTGTTTCAACGCCTGATCTAGGTTTTGTCGCATTGGCTCCAGATTATATAGTGGGATTTGTGCTAGATACGCATCACTCACTTCCTGTTGAGCAGCACCCGCAGTCAGCGCTTGATCCGCCTGTTGCAGAATTGGATTAGACAGGCCGTGCGCATAGAGATCGAACCCTGCTACGACGAAGCGCTGAGCGAAATAACGGGCAATTTCGCCATAACGTCCGATATATTCGTTCATGCCATGAACGAGGAGTAAACAAGCTGGTGCATTGCTTGGGTCGGTAGGCTGTAATATGCGCAAGAGCAGGGGAGTTGCATTATTTGTATGGTTGATAGGGATTTCCTTGCCCCAGCGCGGGAGGGGTTGGGTGACGAACTGTCGATGCGCGCAGCCTGCAAGCATCGTTAGCAGCCAAAATATAAATGCCAAAGTAGTGTAATGCATGTTCCAATTTTGCCTTACATCGTACGCTTGAGAAGTGGCTGTAGTTCTTGTAATGTTCGTGTATTCAGTACATTTTGCTTCTCCAGCCAGCCACGTCGTGCTTGACCAACACCGAAACTTAGGTTATTGAAATCCAACACGCTGTGCGCATCCGAGTTGATGCTAATTAGAACGCCTTCATCCTTGGCTGCCTGGCAATAAATGTCGAGCAAATCCAGTCGTTCCGGTTGAGCGTTGAGCTCCAGGTAACAACCGCGCTCCCTGGCTTTGCGGATAATACGCAACATATCGACATCGTAGGGTTCGCGCCTGGCAATGAGTCGCCCACTAGGGTGAGCGAGCAGTGTGAAATAGGGATGATCCATGGCCTTCAGAATGCGTTCAGTCTGCTTGGCGCGGGACAATTCGAAGCGGCTGTGCACGGCACCTACTACTAGATCTAGCTTTGTCAGTATCGAGTCTGGTAGATCCAAGTTGCCATCTTCGAGAATATCGACTTCAATACCCTTGAGCAGCGTAATTCCTGTTAATTGCTCGTTAAGACGGTCAATCTCGTCAATTTGCTTGGCCAGTTGTACCGGATCGAGACCATGGGCGACAGTGAGCCGGCGTGAATGCTCGGTAATAGCCAGATATTCAAAGCCACATTGTTGAGCAGCGCTAGCCATTTCTTTAAGGGTGTCATGACCGTCGCTTGCCTTACTGTGAGCATGCAGATCACCCTTCAGATCACCCAGCTCGATAAGTTTGGGTAAACGCCCACTTCTGGCCGCTTCAATTTCACCACGATCTTCGCGCAACTCCGGTGGGATGAACGGCAGCCCTACAGACTGATAGACGGATTCTTCCGTTTCACCAGCAATGCGCGTTTGACCCTTGAAGACACCGTATTCATTGATCTTAAGTCCTCGTTCCTGGCCTAGGCGGCGAATGGCAATGTTATGGGCCTTGCTGCCAGTAAAATAATGCAGCGCTGCACCGTAGCTCTCGGGCTTCACCACGCGCGCATCCACTTGTAGCTTACTTTTAAGGACTACACTGCTACGGGTAGGGCCATGAGAGAGCACCTCTGCTATTTCGTCATAGTTGCAAAAACTGGCCATGACCGGACTATTCTGGCTAGCAGTAATCAGAATATCGATATCCCCTACCGTTTCCTTGGCCCGTCGATAGCTGCCTGCTACGACCACCTGTTGTACGCCGGAAATCGTGCGAAGCCAAGCTGCCAGGGGTTCAGCATACTGGGCCGCAATGGCCAATTTAAAGCGGCTGGTGCTGCCAGCATGAATGGTCAAGGCTTCGGCAATGCGTATCTCGGTTTTTTCACCGAAGCCAGGCAAGCTCTGAATACGGTGATCGCGTACCGCGCGTTGCAATTGCTCCATAGTATGAATATCCAATTCGTGGTACAAAATTTTTACCCGTTTTGGTCCCAGCCCGGAAATTTTTAGCAATTCCGTGATAGTTGACGGCAATTGCTTGTGCAGCTTATCCAGCATGGCACAGTGACCAGTCTCGACGATTTCCCGTATTTTGTTGGCGAGATCCTCGCCAATACCAGGAAGCCTAGTCAACTCTTCCCCTTTTTGAACCATGGTGCGGACATCTTTACCCAGTTCCTGCAAGGTACGGGAAGCATTACGGTAAGCACGCACGCGGAACACGTTGGCATTCTCAATTTCCAGTAAATCAGCGATCTCTTCGAAGATGGCTGCAATATCAGCATTATGGATAGGCATAGCGACTCCTTTGTTATTTAGAATAAAAGCAAAGGAAAAAAATCTGTTATAAACAAGCTGGAAGCACGTTCATGAGGGGCTGCTATGATCATAGTAGCTTCCCATGCTTTTGACCAGTTTTGCAAAGCTGGTGCAACGGTATTTATTCCAACTTTGCTGATTTTGCAGCTTTTATTTGAAGAATGCCGGCCTTCGAAGGCGGGCCGGAATAGTGTGCTAGCATGTCAGCAAGGCAGCGAAGCGTCGCCGCATGTTCTCCAGGTGTGAACCCTCCCAGTAGATTCGCTGGCAATTGACGCATTGACGGAAGACTTCATAGTAACGTTTCGTCTTGGGCTCAAGATGATGCAATATGTTGATCTTGTCGACGGGAGCTAGCAGACCATTACAGACAAGACATCGTGCAAAAGGGTGAATCAATCTGCATAGATCAAAGCGGCGCACGACTTCATCAATCTGGCTTTCGACATCGACTGCGCGCACCCAATAGCCATGCTGAATCTGTTTGGCATGTAACAGGCGACGGTCTCGGGTCAGCACAATACGCTGCTCGCTTACTGCAATCTTCACAATCATCGAATCCCGATAATCGTTACGATAGAGACTGTCGAAGCCCAGTAAACGCAGGAATCTGGTGAGCTTGCCCAGATTGACATCCAGGATGAAGCGAGGATCAGATGTGATTTTTTCGCGTAGTCTGAGCAAAGGACTTATGTCCAGTTTTTTGAAAATCGGATAGACAGCGACACGATCGCCAGCCTGCAGTCGATAATCGAATCTCACCGATTGACCATTTACAATAATTAACTCAACTTCGGTATGAGGTACACCGAAGGCTTCGATCGGGTCTTTGATTCCTGGATGGCCACTGAAACGACAGCGCATCGTTTGCTGCCGTTGCTCGGGAGAAAGAAAATCATTCAGCTCAGCATAGAAACGAAATTCAGCTACCTTATCTGGTTGCATTTTCTCTGCTCTTAGACGATTGTCATGTGGCAAACTATCAGAAAATCTAGTTTGATACGTCAATCATTTGGTCTCGCTTTTGCATATTGACAGCTGGAGCGTACCACGTTACCTCGGACAAAATCAAAAAGAATAAAAGGAATGAGTCGAGTGCAGAGTGATCTTGCTATCAACTGGAACGAAACAAGCCCAGGTTAAGGTTAAATTGCATGAAAATGCCGGGAATGGTGATCATAAATAAGTATTGATGCATACTACCAACAATCATCTGCATATTTTGGTACAAACTGGGGAAATAGAGATTGATCAAATCAATGTTGGAAGTGCGCAGATTGTTTTGTTCGCTTGAGGTCATCTGGTCATGACCGCCATGATTTTCCAGCTGCTGGGAGGTATTGGCCTGTTTTTAATGGGCGTGGTGCTGCTCACTGATGGACTCAAGGCGTTAGTCGGTGATGCGCTTAACCGCGCCCTGGTGCGCTTCACTGGCACACCTTACAAGGCGTTTGCGTCCGGGGCGCTGGTGACCTTGATGGTACAGTCTTCCAGCGCGACCACTATGACGCTGATTGGCTTCGTCAGTGCAGGCTTGCTTACTTTCCCGCAGGCGGTAGGCGTAGTGCTGGGCGCAAGTCTGGGAGCTACTGGGACTAGCTGGGTAGTTTCGATGCTTGGTTTGAAAGTGAGTTTGGGTTTTTACGCATTGCCGCTGGTGGGCATCGGTGCACTGTTACGGTTACTTTCCCATGGTCGCTGGCGCTCGCTGGGTCTTGCTCTGGCAGGATTTGGCCTGATTTTCGTGGGCATCGATAAGCTGCAAAACAGCATGCAGGATATGGCCGGGATCTTCGATCTGGCTGCGCTGCCATCGACCGGAGTGATCAGCCACCTGGTAACGGTGGTGATCGGTATCCTCATGACGGTCATCATGCAGTCTTCGAGTGCAGTGGTGGCAACTACATTGACTGCCCTGCATGTCAATGCAGTTAATTTCGATCAGGCAGCAACACTCGTGATCGGTGCAGCGATCGGTACGACCGTTACCAGCGCCCTGGCAGCTAGTGGCGGCAGCGTCTCCGCCAAACGCACTGCACTTGCTCATATCGCATTCAACCTGGTTACCGGCGTCATAGCCCTGCTATTACTGCCAGCATTTTTATGGGGACTGGCATTCGCACAACAACAGATGGGTTTGGAGCCGGGTGCGGTAAGTCTAGCTGCTTTCCATACTGCGTTCATTACCTTGGGCGTGGCGATTTTTCTGCCTTTTAACCGTGCTTTTGCGCGTTCGATCGAGCGGCTACTGCCTGAGCAGGGGCCGCACCTTACCCGTCACCTGGACGATACGTTGTTACAGGCTCCGGCAGTTGCGCTCGAGTCCACGCGCCGTACCTTGATCGTTACTACGCTTGAGACAATCAGCTTGCTGAATCAGTTGCTGAGCAGTGCGGTGGCGCGTGTAAGCGAGTTGCAGCGAGTTGAAGTCAAGGGTGCTTTAAAAACGACACAACACTTCTTTGCAAAGATTCCACCTATCGCCGATGACGAACCGCTATCCCGCTCGCGAATGGCCCAATTGCACGCGATTGATCATTTGGCACGTTTGCTCACCCGTTTGAACTTGTCTATAGCCGCACGCAAGGTGATGGCCCAGCCAGCGCTGCAGAGTGCGTTGAACCGCTGCCAAAAGGTGCTGGCGTTAGCACGCCAGGGATTGCTCAAGCCGGTATCGTCCAACTGGATGATACAGATGGAGCGCCAAGCGCAAGCCTTGGCAGAGTTACGCCGCGACGAGCGTCTGGTTATCTTGCGCCAGACAGCCAATGGCAAACAGAGTCCGTTCGATGCGTTGGAGGCATTGGATGCCATTCGCTGGCTGGAGCGTGTAACCTATCATACCTGGCGTCTATGCCATTATTTGGCTGAAGAAATGGCCGAAAACGACGAGATGGAACCGCCAGATTCCTTGGATGAGTGAAGCTTCAACTTCGATCACATCTAACGGGGAATATTTCATGAGTGAGCTGTTCATCTGACTCGGTATTGTGTTATGTCTGGGCCAATTGTGTGAGTATGAGCTCAGACAAATGCTGGATTAACATATTGGTGGTGCTGGTATAAAAATCAGCCACGTTGAGGCTGTCGGTGCAATCAATTACCTGCACTAGATATTTGCTGGTTAGTCAAGAAGGAGAGCTGCTTGCCCTGCAAAGCGTGAATCGTTTGGCGTTTCGTAATGATCGATCCCCTATTGCTGGAGATCACCCATACGTAGTATGGAGGCTCCGTTTCTGCAACGGCTCGCAGCCAGCGATAAGAAGTGGATAGTACTGCTGGATGAAGCCGATGAACCTTGCTTAATGGTGAGTGCTTCAGTGCTGTTGCGTACTGCGTTGTTCGACCAACAGCTTTTGATCCCATCTATTTGTGCCATCATCCTTTGGTAATACGTGATCTGCTTTGCCCCTTGGACAGACGCTGACTCAGTTGACGGTACGGCCGAAACGGCGGGGCGATAGTGTCATCGACGAAGACCTGATTCTAGTATGGGGTAAGGAAAGACGTCGCATTATTACCGGTTCAGATCTGCTGGGCAGGTTACTCCATCGGATTGCACTGCAAGCACCGACTCCCCGAACAGCTAATATGATCGATTGAGTTAAACCTAAGAACCTATAAGGACTTCCTCATGATTGCAAGATAAATTTTACTTCCTCGTAAAGTATATTCTTAATAACCCATATTCATACCGTATTAGCAAGTGGGCATGGGGTTGCACTCTGATTTACGCCACTCCATTTGTTTAAATCTTGTGTGATGATGTTCTCTGATTGCATCTTCACTTATGCTGTCTTTTGTCATGATGGCGTTGTCGGAGAAAATGTCATTGCTGCTCTATAGCCGGTCTCTGTTTGGCCACTTGTGCGGCCGGGCCACGATAAAATCCGCGCATGGATTCCCTATTCAGTTAACGGCTCCACCATCGGTTGCTGATCGGGCTTCCGATTGAATAGCAAGCCAGGGTTTTTTTACCAGGTTCTTTCCATGCCGGTCCGACCTATTGCCTATCTCTCCAAAGGTTACAGCTTGAGTGAAGAAAACCATCATTCATTTAATTCATGTCGGCTGGCTCTCACCATGTTTCGGATCGAATGCTTCACCTTTAGCCAGTACTGCCCAGATGATTCGGGCGTGCTTGTTGGCGATTGCGACCAATGTTTTGTAGTAACCCACTCGCGCATTCAATGTCAGCATCCATTTCTCCAAGCGTGTCAGTTTCTCCGGTTTGCGCCTTCTCGCTGCTACAAAGGCTGAACGTGCGCCTTGCACCAGCAGGTGCCGTAAATAGCTATCTCCCCGTTTGGTGATCCGCCCCAGCTTTGCTTTACCACCTGTACTGTGCTGGCTGGGCACCAAGCCAATGCTGGCTGCAAATTTCCGACCGTTCTTGAATTGCTTGCCATCGATGATGGTGGCAGTCACTGCGCTGGCTGTGAGGGTGCCTATTCCTATTATCTTCTGGATTTTCCCTGCGGCTTCATTTCCTTTGGCAACCTGGTTAATTTGTCTGTCCAGCTCTGCGATACGCTCATCCAGCATCTTCCAGTGGGCGCGTGCCCACTCAATCCCGGTTTTTGCCAGTAGTGGTAGCCGGGCCAGTTCTTCTGCCTGTTTACTAAACCGGTTCTCCAATTTAGCCACTGTCTTGCCAATCCAGATGCCAAATTCCGCCAGTAACCCCCTGATTCGATTCATCTGCGCCGTGCGCTCGCCAACCAGCCCAGCGCGCAAGCGATGCAGCACTAACAGGGATTGCTGTTCCTCGCATTTAACGGTTACAAACTGCATATTTGGCCTACCTACCGCTTCGCAAATCGCCTCCGCATCAGTGGCATCATTCTTGCCTTTTCTGCTTTTGCGGTACGGCGATACGTATTCGGCTGCCATCAATTTCACCTCATGCCCCAGCTTACTTAATTCCCGTGCCCAATAATGACTGCTCGAGCAGGCTTCAAAACCTATCACACACTTGGGAATGTTTGCCGCCCAGGCAAGAAACTCTTCTCGTCGTAACATCTTAACTAAAACAACTCGCTCACCGCTATCAACACCATGCACATGCAGGTAATGTTTTGAGCTGTCCACACCTATTCGTTTAAGCGTTGCAATCCTTTCTGTTTTCGTTGAAACTCTCATTTGACTTCTCCTCTCGTTTTGATTAATTAACTCATCTTTAATCTTGGCACATCGATGCCGTGCGGTGATACCGCTTTGAGTAGGGGAAGTCTTTTCTATTCAGTTGGACGAGGTGGAGTGTGTGGTGATCCAGGAGCGAGACAAGGCGCGATGAGACTGCAGGGTCGTTTCCTGCAACGAAGAGCAACGCCGCATTCGTGCCTGGAGCGACATATGATGCATCTCATAGTGGCCTCACCATTGTGGTGAATGAGAAAATTTATAAAATACATATATATCATATACTTAGATATCAATCCAAGCGCTCAACTGCGGTTCTTGGGTTAAATATTTCAGAAATCAAAAAACCAGAATGATTACTTATTAAGATACTTTTCCTTACGTATTTGCACGTATTGTGATGGGAATAAAGATGGGAAACAATGACCATCAGATCAGGAGGAATTAATAACCTATTGCTTTTTTTGGTCATTAAATAGCTTTGTATAAGCGATCAAAAATATTACAGAAAAAAACCGGATAACCAATTTACTTTGGAAACCAGCGTTAGCTAATCTGCAACCCTATTCAAAATATCAATATCAAATAGCTGGAGTCAAGGTTGCAACTATAACTATGGTTATGTCTCTGGGAAAGCGAGCATGTATCTGCCAAGTTCACAGGGAAAACCAAAGATAGTAATCACGGATGTTGAGCAGTTTAAGGATTTTCCACCAAGCTGAGAAGCAGCTTTGCCATGAATTCATTAAATTTAAATAAAGAATGGAGGCTAAAAAAACCATGAGAAATATAGATAACAATACCCACGATAAAATCGAACAATCGATTGCAGATGTCGACTGGGCCTCTTATCAAGCATGGCGATTCACACCTTTACCTGCAGTCTGGGAAGATATAGTGTTCTATTTTTTGATGCCGAACTGCTTTTCCGATGGAAAGGAAAAAGGATATATCGATAATAACGGTAACCCAGTAACGACCGGACCACACACCTTTTTCAATTTAAGCGCCAAATTTCTAAAATATACCTATTCAGCCGAGCCAGCTCAAATAGGTTCATCAATCAAGATTGAGTCGAAAAATAGCAAAGCGGTTCATTTAACTGCCTCGCCCGACAATTTTGTCATCTACGAATAACCTCAGCTAATAGGCTGAATATAGAAAAATCATGGAGATTTGAGCAACAGTTTTCAAAAGCTACCCCTAATTCAACCCATCCATTTTTTAGGAGGAATCATGGCTTTAAAACAATATGGCGTTCTTAAAGGTAAGGCTATCAATAAAATCATAGGACAAGGTTCCAGTCCGCATTATGAAGTACACGTTATCGACGATACGACGGATTATCGTATCGCAGTTAATGTAAAGTCCAAGTTGGCCCCTTCTGAGCTTTTATATTTGATCATTGATGATTTCCGCCATCCTATTCTGGAAAAGCTGGTCAAACTGGATAAGGGATTTACTCGACTCGAGAATGCACCTAGTAAAATGGCGCTCGATTTCATACGTGGCAATCTATTCGACCCAAGACAAATTCGCCCTTTACCGCATAATCTTCCAGGTCCAGATAATGACCTCAATGAAAAATTAGATGCTTATGTGCAACGTGCTATCGGTGACGAACGGGCAAGTATTTACGCTTTCGGTGAACGCTGGGGGCCTGAAGCAAAAATAAAAGACAAATATTTTGGTTTTCTACCTGGGAATGGTATTCACAATATTCACATGAATCAAGGTAATGTGGAGCAGTATGTTGAGGAAGATGGTGTTTGGCAGGATGGTGGACTACTTTTTCATTTTCCAAGTGTAGAACAGGTTGGGGCTGGCACGGAGATTTGGCCGGAACAATGGGTCGCTGTCTTTTTCGCTTTCCAGTCACAATGCTGGCATAGCGACGATCAAACAGGTCACAGGCTTCCTGAATGCGAAAGCATTATTCCCCCTAAAATAGAACCTAGTGTCCAAATCATAGCGGCACTGGTTAATCCGGAAGGGAGCGATCAGGAGAATGAAACGGTGACCTTGATTAATCGTTCTCCAAATACTATTGACTTGTCCGGTTGGTTGATTGCCGATAAAAATAAGAAGCGATCTTTTATCAGTAATATGCAGCTAAATCCAGGAGCGACCGGTGTCGTAAAACTGGATGGTCAAGGCGCGAAGCTAGGCAACAATGGTGGCATTATCACCCTACTCAATCCAGATGGGCTTAAATATCACGGCGTATCCTATACCAAAGAGCAATGTCGTAGTGGTTGGACCATCGTGTTTTGAAGCGGAATCATTTGATCATTTGTTAGGGTAGCTAGATTCCATTGAGTATGCCAGTCAGTAGTCTGAATCGATATAGGTTTGAAAGCTGATAAAATGATATTTTGATCTGTTTTATCTGTATTGCTGCTTTTTGAGTCTTTTTCATGGGACAATCATCTTATCATGAAAAATACCCCTACCCTAGAATTACGTGGCATCAGCAAGGCCTATGCGAATGGACGCCAGGTGCTGTCTGATTTGTCGTATACCCTCGCAGCCGGTGAGTATGTGGCCATCATGGGGGAATCAGGAGTGGGGAAATCGACGCTACTGAACCTGATTGCCGGCCTGGATGTACCTGATGCTGGCGAGATATGGGTCGATGGCGTCGAGCTGTCGGCACGTGATGACGACGCCGCTACCTCCCTGCGGCGGCGTCATTTTGGCTTTATCTTTCAGGCATTTCATGTTTTGCCTCATTTGACTTTGTTGCAAAATGTGGCATTGCCGCTGTTGCTCAATCATTTGCCGCTTGATCGTGCCAAACAAATGTTATCCGCAGTCGGGCTGCAGGGACGGGAGCAGGATTTTCCACGCCAATTATCGGGTGGAGAATTGCAGCGGGTGGCGATTGCACGGGCGCTGGTCCATCGCCCGCGGCTGATTCTGGCCGATGAGCCAACAGGTAATCTCGATCCGGATACGGCGCAGGAAATTCTCCAATTGATGCGCGCTGAAATCAAAGCCAATGATGCTGCTGGCATTATCGTTACCCATTCCCAAGCAGCTGCAGCAACGGCTGATAGCATTCTGCTGTTGACCAAGGCTGGCTTGCATCCCTTAAATCCAGCGCGTTCACATGTATCGTAATTTGTTGTCTCGTTGGCTCCTGCAGGGTGAGTGGCAAGCGCATCGCTGGCAAATCGTGGCTGCGCTCATTGCGATTGCGTTGGGGATAGCTATGGGTTTTTCGATCCATTTGATTAATACCGCGGCAGTCAATGAGTTTTCTGCAGCCGTCAAAAGCTTGTCCGGTCAATCCGATTTGCAAGTGCGCGCAACGCAACCGACCTTTGATGAAATGCTCTATCCACTATTGGCGCAGCATGAAGGTGTGGCGATCGCAAGTCCAGTGCTAGAAATTCAGGTTGCCGTTCCTGCTAAATTGGAAGATGACAGAAACAATACCTTGAAAATCCTCGGGATCGATGTGTATCGGGCTATAACCATAACTCCGGATTTAGTCGGCGTACCTGAGGAAGGTCGCGCGTTCGACATGCTGTCAGACGATGCCATTTTTCTGTCGCCTGCGGCGATGGAATGGCTGGAAGTCAAGCAGGGAGACCGACTGCCGCTGCGTCTGGGTACCAAAACTGTGACACTGCGGGTAGCAGGTGGCCTGGTCAGGGCACATGCTGGTCAGCGTATTGCGGTCATGGATATTGGCGCAGCTCAGTGGCATTTTGATCACATTGGTGTGTTATCGCGCATTGATCTTAAATTAAAACAAGGTGTCCATCACCGTGGATTTAAAGCAGCCCTTGAAAAGGAACTGCCCGCACAATACCTGGTAACCGAAACCGTCGACCAGGAAAGGCGTGTACATAACATGTCGCGTGCATATCGCATCAATCTGAACGTGTTGGCGCTGGTTGCGTTGTTTACCGGTGCTTTTTTGGTATTCTCGACACAAGTACTGTCCACTTTGCAGCGGCGCCCCCAATTTGCTCTGTTGCGCGTACTTGGGCTGACGCGCAATCAAATCCTGTTGCAGATCTTGCGGGAAAGCAGCCTCCTTGGCATACTCGGTTCTCTGCTGGGACTCGGGCTGGGTTATGCATTAGCCGCAACGGCATTGCATATTTACGGTGGGGATCTCGGCGGGGGATTTTTCTCTGAGATCAAGCCGAGCATTCAGTTGAGCCCATTAGCGGCTGTACTCTTTTTGGTACTGGGTATTGGTGTTACCTTATTAGGCAGCCTACTACCCGCATGGGAAGCGGCTCGTGCCCATTCCGCGCCAGCACTCAAATCGGGTAGCGAGGAGATCGCACTGACAAAATTGCAAACTCCCTGGCCCGCGCTGATCTGTTTACTGCTGGCAGTCATCTTGACCCAACTGCCACCTGTGGCGGAATTGCCCTTTTTTGGCTATTTTGCGGTGGCTTTGCTGCTGATCGGCGGTATCGCCTGGATGCCGTCATTAACTGCATTGCTTTTTTCCGGCCTATTTCGCGTATTTAACCGCCTGACAGCAGGTGCGCTGACTACTTTGGCTTTAGCCAGACTAGCAAATGCGCCACAGCAAGCTGCAATTGCACTAGGAGGTGTTTTGGTAAGTTTCAGCCTGATGGTAGCGATGGCGATCATGGTGGCGAGTTTCCGCATATCGGTAGAAGACTGGCTGGCGCATATTCTGCCTGCCGATATCTATGTGCGCACAGAGGTTCGTCAGGATGCGCTTGGCTTCACACCCCAGGAGCAGCAAGTGATCGCTGCAACAACGGGGATCGAGCGCATCGATTTCATCCGCTCGCTGCAGATTACCCTGGATCCGACTAGACCAACTGTTACACTGATTGCCCGACCAATCGATAAGACTGATCCAGGCAATACTCTGCCGATGACAGACACTGCGTTAAATTCCACAGAAATTCCGCCAGAGGCAATCCCTATCTGGGTATCGGAAGCAATGGTCGACCTCTATGATTACCGGGTAGGCAAACGGGTGGCACTGCCACTGAGCGAGGTGCAGCAGGATTATATTGTCGCTGGCGTATGGCGTGACTATGGGCGTCAATTTGGCGCCATCCAGATGCAATTGAGCGATTATCAAAAAGTAACGAGTGAATTGCAGGTCAATGAAGCGGCGCTCTGGTTACAGGGCGGCGTTACACCTGAGCAGGTTATGGCTGCGCTGAAAGTGCTACTATTTGGCGATACATTGACGTTCTGGCAGCCAAATGAAATCAGGGCAATCAGCCTGAAGATTTTTGACCGCAGTTTTGCGGTAACCTATTTATTGGAACTGATCGCAGTCGGGGTAGGATTGCTCGGTGTGGCAGCCAGTTTCTCGGCGCAAGCGCTGAGGCGTGTCAAAGAATTTGGCATGTTGCGCCATATCGGCGTGACGCGCGGTCAGATCTATCGCATGCTGGCCCTGGAAGGGGGATTGCTGACCGGTTTCGGCATCACCATCGGATTCTTATTGGGAGGGGGTATCAGCCTGATTCTTATTTTTATCGTTAACCCGCAGTCGTTCCACTGGACAATGCAGCTCCATGTGCCGTGGCAATGGCTGATCATCATGGCGCTTGCCATGCTGATGGCAGCGGCGTTGACTGCGCTGCTCGCTGGACGACATGCTGTTGCCGGTAATGTGATACGTGCGGTCAAAGAGGATTGGTAAGGAGAGTTCGTGATGCACAAACTGCTCATACTATTTATATTGCTGACAACGCTGAATGTGTGCCTGGCAGCATCGCCGGTGTATACACCTGTGACGCCAAGACCGCTGATTTTTCCAGAGGATTTTGGTGCACATAAAAATTTCCGCATTGAATGGTGGTATGTGACAGGCTGGCTGGAAACCCCCGATCAGCAACCGCTCGGCTTTCAGGTTACTTTCTTTCGCCCAACCACTGCGCACGATGAGGATAATCCCAGCCGTTTTGCGCCTAAACGATTGATCATTGGTCATGCGGCCCTGTCCGATCCAATAGTTGGCAAGCTGCTGCATGAGGAGAAAACCGCGCGCGAAGGTTTTGGTCTCGCTTATGCCAAAGCAGGTAATAGCGATGTGAAGCTGGATAACTGGTATTTTATCCGCGAAGCAGATGGCCACTACCGCACTTATGTGGAGGGAGACGACTTTGCACTTGCGTTGTCGCTAACGCCTACCCAACCGCTCATGCTGCAGGATTTAAATGGCTTTTCCCGCAAAGGGCCGAAACCAGAGCAAGCCAGCTATTATTACAGCGAACCGCATTTACAAGTCAGCGGCACGGTAAAGCGTAATGAGCGAGTCGTACCGGTTAAAGGCAGCGCCTGGCTCGATCACGAATGGTCTTCAGAATATCTTGATCCGAACGCGGAAGGATGGGATTGGACGGGCGCCAATCTCGACGATGGATCCGTACTCATGGCCTTTCAGATGCGCGACAAAGATGGCAAAAAAATCTGGGGGTATGCTGGTTTGCGCGACCCCTCGGGTAACATGACCATTTTTTCACCGGAGGAAGTCAGCTTTCATCCTGTGCGCTCATGGCACTCTCCCCATACCGACGCAGTCTATCCGGTTGCCATGCGCATCAAAACCGGCAACATCGAATGGCAGCTCGAGCCGCTGATGGATGATCAGGAGCTCGATTCACGCCGAACAACTGGTGCTGTTTACTGGGAAGGGGCAGTGACCATTATGCGTGATGGTCAGCCGGCTGGACGCGGTTACCTGGAACTGACCGGCTATGACAAAGCGCTGTCGATGTAGTTGATTAAATGAATTAACGATTCAGTCATTCGAGGTGAAACTCAGCGCTTACGAAATTCGTGTTATCATACATTACCTGTCACCTGATAGCAGTCAAGCCATTGACATTAAAATAATTTCCTCCGGTTAATTTCCTGATCTTTTACTTTTGTTTCACTGTTCTGGCTGTAATTTTTTTATTTACAATGTTCAGTCAGTTTCAACGAATTAGGCTCGTCAATAAAACTTCATAAGCAGGAGAAATTACGTATGAATCAAGAAATGTCTCTTTGGATCCTCATCCGTTAAGCGAGTATGTTGCCTGGGCATGCCCGTGTAACCATGAACCCATTCTATGGGTTCTCAAAGAAAAGTTACCTAAGGGTCCGGACGCATTCTGGAGCTGACCAGTGACAGTGGTGGCATGCACATCAATTACTTTGCACCTTATTTTAATCATTTGCATTTTCAGCCATCCGATAAAGATATCGAAGTTTTTGACAACATTAAAAAGCTGACCCGTAAACTGGGTGGCCGTAATATTACCGATCTTGTTCATCTGGATTTGACCAAACCGGAACTTGGTTTAATCCAGGATCGAAAAAGTCATTTGCCGCAATTTTCTGTATCAATATTTTTCAGGTAGCGCCTATTTCAATGGCAGATGGCATGATGAAATGTGTGCAACTTCTGCTTAAGGACGGTGGACTCTTACTGATTTACGGACCTTTCCGGGCGATGAAGAATTTTCCACGGATTCGAAACAAGGAATTTGATGCGAGGCTCCGTTCTGCAGGTGTTGCTGATTTGTAGAATAGGCAGAAATCTGTTGATAGCATGGGGGATTTGGTTAGCCTCATCGCAATTTTGATGGGATGTTATGTTACTTTCCTTATAAAAAGTAGTACGACAGAAAAGAGGGGGTGCGTTATACTTGCCCACTGTTAAAGATCACGTTATTTCAGGTAGATTAATGAAAAATATAAAAATTTTGATCGGCGAGAAATTCAAACGTTTAATATTTATGGCTATAGCAGCCATGCTGCTTATCCAGTCATCGGTGAGTTTTGCTATCAATGAAGTGGATTTTCTCAAGGCAGCCCTGACTGGCGATGTGGCAACTACCGAGAAATTGCTAGGAGAAGGTATCAAGGTCGATTTGCAGAATCCTGACGGGTTTACCGCACTGGCGGTTGCTGCGCAGAATGGTCATGCTGCCGTCGTGGACTTACTATTGAAAAATAATGCGGCGGTTGATCTCCAGAATGTTCAAGGAGGAACAGCATTGCTGCTAGCAGCTAAGAATGGCCATGCAACCATTGTCGATGCCTTGCTGGCAAAAGGCGCCAACCCAGATCTGCAAAGCAAAAATGGGTTATCGCCCTTGATGATTGCCTCTGCCTTCGGTCATACTGCTATTGTCAACACTTTATTGGCAAAAGGAGCTAACCCGAATTTGCAAAACGAGGCTCAAACGACTGCGCTGCACTTGGCTGCCCAGAACGGTCACTTGGAAATTGTAAAAGCATTGCTAGCAAAAGGGGTGAAACCTGATTTGCAAGACACAAATGGCGCTTCTGCACTGATTTTGGCTGCTTTGTCAGGGCATCAGGCAGTGGTCGAAACATTGTTGGCTAGTGGTGCACAGCCTAATCTAAAGGCTGCCAATGATTTTACCGCGTTGATATTAGCTGCCCAGAATGGCCAAACAGCTGTAGTTGAAACCTTGCTGGTAAAAGGAGCTAATATCGATCAACAGAATCAGGATGGCATTACGGCATTGATGTGGGCGGCCCTCCACGAGTATGAGGATATCGTCAAATTGTTATTAGCAAAGGGTGCGAATTCCAAGCTTGAAAGTGCGAGCGGAAAAACTGCACTGGATATGGCCAAGAATCCGGCAATCATTGAGTTGCTTAAAGCTGCCAACAATTAAGCAAGCTTTTCTGAATTCAAAAATTGCTCAGAGCTCGTGAAAAGGTCGTTTCACCAGAAATCGTAGTAACTTACTTATGATGAAGCACTTTGCAATATACCTATTGTTTCGCTGATTCATAAGTGAATTAACGATAATGATAAGAGCTTACTTAAGAATTTCTTTATAATCTCCATAAAATCAAACTGGTTTTTGTTTCTTTATTTCTGATATTTGCATGACTGCTGTCAATAAACCAATGGCGAAGAAGACTAACAATAACCCTTTGTCACCAAGAATCGCCAAATTGTTTCGAGAGGCGGGTTGTCTGATACTGAGCGGTATCGCCTTGTATCTGATATTAATCTTTATTAGTTTTAATCGTGCTGATCCCGGCTGGTCACATAGCGACCATATCGATCAGATCGGTAACGCAGGGGGCAGAGCTGGCGCCTGGCTGGCAGATTTGTTGCTTTACCTGTTTGGTGCTTCAGCGTGGTGGTGGGTAGTTTTTTTCCTTTCGGCAATCCTGTGGAGTTATCGCCGTATCGATATTACCAGCATCTTCGATCCGCGAGCGCTGCTTATTTCATTGACAGGATTTATGACTCTGCTAACAGCCAGTAGCGGTTTCGAATCGCTTCGTTTCAATACGATTAACATATCGCTTCCCTTGGTGCCAGGAGGTGTACTGGGTGAAATCCTGAGTAAAAATCTTTCCCTGATGCTCGGGTTTACTGGTACATCGCTTATTTTTATCATTCTAATGGCGATTGGATTCAGTTTGTTTTCAGGACTATCCTGGATACGCATTACTGAAAAAATAGGCGAGACCATTGAAGAATCATGTCTTTCCCTGTGGAATCGCTTATTAGCCATGTGGAATCGCTTATTGGCCCTGCGGAATCGTCGTGACGAAGAGACTTCCTCCTTGATGCACTTTAAGGAGGATAAAGAAGATAAGGAGCCGATCAGAGAGGTTCAGAAAAAGCCTGTCAGAGAGGATCAGAAAAAGCTTGTCAGAGAAGATCAGAAAAAGCCTGTCGAGCCCTCCTCTCCACCCTTACGGATAGAGTTGCCTGAGCAGCTGCCTGAGCCCGCTGTTCAGAAACCTGCTCGTATCGTCAAAGAAAAAATAACCTCTTCTTTTACCGATTCATCTAATGCGCTGTTGCCACCACTTCATTTGCTGGATGAACCGCAAAAAGATGTTGAGTTGCTATCCAATGACACGCTGGAATTTACCTCCCGTCTGATTGAACGCCGGCTGCAGGAATTTGGTGTTGAAGTTAAAGTCGTATCAGCCCATCCGGGGCCGGTCATTACTCGTTATGAAATCGAGCCTGCTGTCGGTGTCAAAGGCAATCAAATCATCAATCTAGTCAAGGATCTGGCGCGTGCGCTTTCCGTGGCAAGCATTCGCGTGGTCGAAACTATTCCTGGTAAAACCACGATGGGTCTGGAGATTCCCAATCCTAAGCGACAAATGGTTCGGCTGCATGAAATCCTCAGTTCTCAACCGTATGCAGATATGTCATCACCTTTGACCATCGCACTCGGTAAGGATATCAGTGGTCGACCTATTGTCTCTGATCTCGCGAAAATGCCTCATGCACTGGTGGCAGGAACGACCGGTTCTGGTAAGTCAGTTGCAATCAATGCGGTCATTTTAAGTCTGATTTACAAAGCAACACCTGAGCAAGTTCGGTTAATTCTGATTGATCCGAAAATGCTGGAGCTATCTGTTTATGAAGGAATTCCTCATTTATTGACCTCGGTTGTGACCGATATGCGCGATGCCGCCAGTGCACTCAATTGGTGCGTGGCCGAAATGGAACGGCGTTATAAGCTGATGTCTTCCCTCGGAGTGCGTAATCTTGCTGGCTATAACCAAAAAGTCTGCGATGCCAAAAAGAATGAGGAAGTACTGGCTAATCCACTCGGTTTGACGTCGGATGGACCTGCACAGTTGGAAGAAATGCCTTTGATTGTGGTGGTGATCGATGAACTGGCTGATCTAATGATGATCATGGGGAAAAAGGTCGAGAAACTAATCGCACGGCTTGCGCAGAAAGCCCGCGCGGCTGGAATACATCTGTTGCTGGCAACGCAGCGACCTTCGGTCGATGTCATTACAGGTCTGATTAAGGCTAATATTCCGACACGAATAGCTTTCCAGGTTTCCAGTAAAATTGATTCACGCACCATTCTCGATCAAATGGGTGCAGAAGCCTTGCTCGGTCAAGGTGACATGCTCTATCTGCCACCAGGCAGCGGTTATCCGCAACGGGTTCATGGCGCATTCGTCGCGGACCATGAAGTGCACAAGGTAGTAGAATATCTCAAGGAACATGGCGAGCCGTGTTATGTTGAAGAAGTGCTCAAGGCAAGCGATGAAGAAAATGAATTGAGTGGCGAGAATGGTGAAACGAGTAGACAGGCAGGAGGGGAAACTGATCCGCTGTATGATGAGGCGGTGGCCATTGTAGTCAAATCACGCCGTGCTTCGATCTCGCTAGTGCAGAGACAACTGCGTATTGGTTACAATCGAGCGGCGCGCCTGATCGAAGAAATGGAACGCGCTGGTCTTGTTTCCGCTATGCAGAGCAATGGTAACCGGGAAGTATTAGCACCTAACCGAGATGACTAAGAAAGCACTGATTAATTACTTGCGCAAGCGAATTGCTGTGTTGGATAGTACTCAGAAACTCGCTTATTTATTTGATATGTGGCTAGGCCAAAGCTTGCAAAGCTCGTTTTATCGAAACTCACTTTGCTCGTTTTCTCGTTTCTTCCGTTCCATTCGTCTTGCACTTTTCTTGCTTGACTAATTAATTAGTGCTTCCCCATGTGAATAATGAACAAGATTTATAATAATAATTATCATTATTATTAGTTCTTTCCCAAATGAATAATAAACAAGTTGAATGGATAATGAAAACATGCTTAATGATACCGACTCCATTCAGATATTATTTTTAAGGAGCAGCATGATTCGATTTAGCTTATTTTTGTTACTTTGCTTACTTCCTCTTCTTGCTCAAGCCTCTGCTATCGATAGCCTTAGGGCATTCGTGCAAAAAGCTCAGACTTTCAAGGCGATGTTTTCACAAATTTTGCTTGATAAAAATCTTCAAGTGATGCAGGAAGCCGCTGGCGTCATGATGTTCGAACGACCAGGCAAGTTTCGCTGGACGTATGAAAAACCCTACCAGCAATTGATAGTTGGCGACGGTAGTAGGGTATGGTTCTACGATCAAGATCTCAATCAAGTCACGGTACGTCAGCTGGATGTGGCGATCGGCAGCAGTCCAGCTGCTTTGCTGGCGGGCAGCAGTACGATCGAACGAGATTTTGATCTTACCGAAATCGAGGTGAATGATGAGATGGAATGGCTGGAAGCTACACCCAAGACTAAGGAAAGCACATTTGAGTTGATCCGCATGGGTTTTTCCCAGAAAGGTGAATTGCATGAAATGGTTTTACGCGATAATTTCGGGCAGTTTACCGTATTGGTATTTACTGATCTGAATGCTAATCCTGTTCTTGCTCCCGATTTATTTCAGTTTACCCCCCCCAAGGGGGCTGATGTGATCAGTGACTGATCTATTTACACAGCAAAAACCCTTTGCGCCACTAGCCGAGCGCTTACGTCCCCAATCCCTGAATGATGTCATTGGTCAAACGCATCTGTTAGGTGCTGGTAAACCCCTCCGTCTTGCCTTTGAATCTGGCAAACCGCACTCCATGATTTTGTGGGGGCCACCGGGTAGTGGAAAAACTACTTTAGCACGTCTGATGGCGCGCGTGTTTGATGCTGAATTTATTGCACTGTCGGCAGTACTGTCTGGTGTAAAAGATATCCGCGAAGCGATTGAACGAGCGCAGCAGGTATTGCAGCAATTGGGGCGCCGCACTATATTGTTTGTCGATGAAGTACACCGCTTTAATAAGGCACAACAGGATGCTTTTCTGCCTTATGTCGAGCAGGGATTGATTACCTTTATCGGTGCCACTACCGAAAACCCCTCATTTGAAGTCAATCGCGCACTGCTTTCGCGTGCTCAAGTGTATACGCTGAACCATTTATTCGAGCAGGAGCTTAAGCAATTGTTTGAACGCGCCTGTCAATCTGAACTGCAGAAACTGCATTTCTCAGATGAAGCAAAAAATCTCCTAATTACTTTTGCTGATGGCGATGCGCGGCGCTTGCTGAATTTGCTCGAGCAGGCGGATATTGCTGCCGAGACCGAAGGAGTATGTGAGATCAATGCAGATTTTGTGCGCAATGTGCTATCGCGCAGCATGCGTCTCTTTGATAAAGGTGGTGACGAATTTTACGATCAGATTTCAGCTCTACATAAATCGATTCGCGGCTCCTCCCCGGATGCTGCCCTTTACTGGATGTGCCGTATGCTCGATGGTGGTACCGATCCTCTCTATATCGGCCGACGTCTCATTCGTACTGCAGCCGAGGATATTGGCCTTGCCGATCCGCGTGCACTGACTATTGCACTAGATGCCTGTAACGCATTTGAGCGCCTCGGCAGCCCAGAAGGTGAACTGGCGTTAGTGCAGGCAACGCTTTACCTGGCTTGTGCCCCAAAAAGCAACGCGGCCTACCTTGCTTACAAAAAAACCCGCTCATTTGTCGAGCAAGATCAATCGCGCCGTGTACCGCTACGATTACGCAACGCGCCTACAAAGCTTATGAAAGATAGGGGTTTCGGGCAAAATTACCGTTACGCACATGATGAGCCGGAAGCTTATGCTGCGGGTGAGAATTACTTTCCAGATGGTATGCAGCAAACAGAATTCTATCATCCCACTTCCTATGGGCTGGAAGCGAAAATTGCTGAGAAATTACAGTACTTAAAAAAGCTGGATGAACAGGCAAAAAAGCGTAATACAAAACTTTGAGTGAGCGATTAATAAAGGATCCATAAAAGCGGATAAGCTTGCGTCATTCCCTAGCGCACTAGTAAACAGCTTTTAGCTTCTGGTCTGATGTCAGTTCGACTCTGCAATTCAATTTGCGGCTGTGTTCATCCAAGGTGCGCTGCAGCCAGTGTGCGTCTTCTGCTGAGGCGCGGTTCAACCGAAAACGCTTGATTTGCAGCGGCACCATTTCTAATCCAATCAATTTACCAGTAACAGGTGCAATACTGACAAAATACATCAGGGATAGGTCACCACGATAATGCTCGTAACCGCCTATCCCTTCATAATCATTCAGGAAATCACCGCATCCATACAAAATGAGTTTTTCCTTGTACACTTCCAGCCCGATAGGGTGATGGGAAGAATGACCATGCAGCAAATCTACCTCGGCAGAATCGATGAGCATGTGAGCAAAATCAATGTGCTCCTGGGGAATGTGATATCCCCAATTTCCGCCCCAATGGATGGAAATGATCACAATATCGCCCGGTTGCTTGTTCTGATGCACGATCGCCGCGATTTGATCAACCGTTCTGCTGGATAAATCGGTCAAAAAATAAATCCCCGCTTTCCTGGCCGAAGCAGCCCATTCATACGAAATACCGCTGGATTCCGTGCCGCAGGAAATAACAATGACTCTACCTTTAGAGGGTATATCCAAAATAGCCGGAGATTGTGCTTCCTGCAAGTTTGTGCCGGCACCCACGGTTTTGATCTCAGCATTTGCCAGTGTGCGCAACGTTTCTGTCAAACCGGCGTATCCCCAATCCAGCACATGATTGTTTGCCAGCACACAGCAATTTATTTTTGCAATAGTGAGAGAGGTGACATTTTGGGGATGCATGCGGTAGTGAATGACTTTGTCCACCCAAAACTCGTCGTTTGAGGTAACGCTCGTTTCCAGATTAATAATGCGGGCATCCGGCGCTACTTTTTCTAGTTCAACCAGCGCATCGCCCCAAATATAATCGAAGCTTACTGGTTTGGGAATCTTGCCATTGATTTCTTCAGCCAGCTCGACATAGTCTTTCGCATTTCGTACATAAGGCTCATACAATTGCGGTTTACTTGGGTGAGGTAATATTTGATCTATCCCTCTGCCAGTCATCACATCGCCGCATAAAAACAGCGTGATGGGTACTTTTCTGGTGGATTCTTCAGAGTCGGTTATTGACATTGCTTTCTCTATACCGGTGGTCAATGTCAGGAGAGTTGCTGATGATTGGATTAGAAAATCGCGTCGTTTCATTAGAACTCATCAGCCGCTGCTGAATTAGTTTAATTTCAAGAACGGATAACGCTTGCATTGATCGCGAGTCCATAACGAGAAACCTGCCTGCTGCGCGACGATTTCGACATCCAGAATCACGTCAGGATCATTAAACGTCACTTTACCCTCAGCACCTTGTGATCGTAATTGCTCATCCAGATAGCTACCGAGTAAACTCGCTTCATCCTGGCTTTTTATCGTGCCATGGAAGCCACGCCGATGCATGCGCACATGAAAACTGCGATGTGCCAATTGAGGTAGAAATGAGTGGATGCACGGTTTGGCCTTTTCCTCAAACGCTTCGACCGTTTGAAAAAAGAAACAATGTGTACAAGGAATTACTCGACAGAATACTCGCAGATAGGCTGGATCTTTTTGCATATCATGAAGGAAAGATTCGAGAAAAGCTTCGGTATTCTCAACCTTGAGGGTCAACACATTGCGAAAAGGTGTCTTTTCGACATGACCATAATTCGACAGGAAAGAAAAACCTTCCTTGAAACAATTTTCTGCGACAGTGACCACAACATTCCAATCTTTCATAATGATTCACCTTCGAATGATGAGTGGATATGGATACATGCATGGTTTGGCTTTATATGGAAAGATACCGTATCTCGACAACTTATTCCATTTTTAAATCAAACCTGATTTTGTCGGCTTCACCTTGCCGTATTATTTATACTGTCTGCGGCTTTCCTTCGCCTCAGGTTTGATTTAGAAATGGAATTAATTATTGGAATATGCGTGCATGATGATGGTTCCTAAGTTTGTTGAGTTTGTGAGAACGAAGCTTCACTAAACAAATAGCAAATACCTAGCCTTCAAATATTATCGTTGCCGTTTCCAGCGCAAATCATTCTGTCGCAAGAATCAACAGAAGCAGTGGTAAGCTAATTATTCCCATGAATTCTCGATGATTACGGAAACAGTAGGAATAGTGTTTATCTAACTATCTAAATTATTTGTGAAATTCTGATTTCATATCAGGAACAGTCTTTTTATAAAGGAGTGTGAGTGATGCAAATAATCAGATTGATAATTACATGCTTATCATTGAGTATTGCGCTATTTCTATTCGGTCATGCAAATGCGATCGATTTGGGTGACCTCCCAGGTGCTAGCAGCGAAATTTTAGAGAAAGGTACACAAGTTTTACCTGGCGGCGAGTCTGCAACAGGGGTCGTACCAGTTGCGACTTCCGCAACTGGACTGATCGGTCAGTTAATGCAGCAATTAGGCGTCAATCAGCGGCAAGCTGAAGTGGGGACGGGCGCCCTGTTCCAGTTAGCCAAACCCAGAATGTCAGCGGAAAATTTTACCGTGCTGACTAATGTGGTTCCTGAAATGCCGGATTTATTAGCTGCTGCACCTCCACCAAGTCCACTCGGAGGAGGTGGTATGGCAGCTACTTTCCTGGAATCTGGCTTGAAGCCTGAAATGGTCCAAAAATTTATACATGTCATGGTGCAATATGTTGAAGGTGGTGGCGGCGGTTCTGTTGCGGCCGCACTTAAATCCGCATTGATGGGTGGCATGTAGTCTTCCTGGTAAAAGGAGGTCTGCCTGACTGGCGCTATTTTCTGCAGTAAGCGGGTAGAAAGCTGTGATAATGCTGTTCTTGCGTTATTCCATTTCCAAATCAAACCTGACTTTGGCGCCTTCGCCTTACCGTATTATTTATGCTGCCTACGGCTCGGCTCACCTTCACGTCATGTTTGATTTGGAAATGGAATAAGGTAATTAAAAAAAGAGAGAATGAAAAGAATGAATTTCCTTCTTACTTTATTTTCTAATTTATTATAGTTAAATGGTTGATCAGGAGATGAAAACTATGCTGATGAATCGACGGAAATTTCCTGGTTTGAGTGGTGCCACTGCCCGGGTGGCAACCTGCTACCCCAATGTGACGCTGGACCAAACCTCTCTGTCCCAACCGCAGAAACTTGTTGCTGAAGTGCTAAAAGGCATGCAAGGGTTGCCACAGCAAAAAAATATGCTTTTGGGGTATCCAATCAATATGGCTACGCCGCCGGAGGAATTTTTCTCTTGGCGCAAGGAGTTATTTGCAGTTGGTCTTAATCAGTTTGGTTTTAACAACGTGGGTAATCCCTATGCTCATAGCCACGTTCCTTTTAATAGCCATCTGTTTGAAAAAGAGCTGATAAACCGGTTCGGTGCAGTATATGGTTTTTCATCAGGTAATATCTGGGGCTTTCTCACCAACAGTGGTACTGATAGCAATATGCACGGACTGTATATGGGACGCACGATTCTTAAAAACCAGACAGGAGAGATACCTAAAATATATTTCACGAGAGAAGCACATTACTCAATTCAGATTCTCACGGATTTGTTGAATCTGGAATGGGTAATAGTAGGCACTGATCGCGATGGCAGCATGGATATAGATGATCTGGAAAGGCAACTGAAAGCAAATCCCAATCACCCAGCTTTGGTAGTGGCAACGATTGGCACAACCTTCAAAGGTGCAATCGATTCCATAGATGGTATTCAAGCAAAACTTAAAGGTCGAACATCTTATCTTCACCTGGATGCAGCACTGTTTGGTGGTTATCTGCCTTATACCCAATTTGCGGCTGACCTGTTACATGAAATCCCTGATCAGGGAACGGAGAAAAAAGTAAAACGCTATGATTCTATTGCCGTTTCATGTCATAAATTTTTTGGATTTCCTTCACCAGCAGGCTTATTCATCACGACCAGGGCAAATTTTGAGATATTTCTTACCCAGTTTGGTCAGATTCATGACCCTGAATATATTCTGCAAATACCTGGAACGATTACTTGTTCGCGCGATGCAGTGAAACCTGCAGAGTTTTATTTCTTCAGTTCGGAATCAGCCTTTATCAAACATGCTGCTGATGCCGAAAGCATGCTGGATAATACTACCTATCTATTAAAGGAGATGATGACGCACTACAGTTATTTACAACCTGTGAGAGCCAATCGACAATCCAATACGATTTATTTCAGAAAACCAAGTGATAGCGTGGTCAATCGCTATAGTCTGGCAGTCATGGGAGTGGAGATCGATAGGGAACGTGTTCTTTATGTACACGTTGTCGTAATGCCCCATGCTAGCAAGGAAATTCTGGATCAATTTCTAACTGATCTGGGTAAAAAGGAGGGGTGATTTCTTTTCTCGCTTACCGAATTAATGTGAAATCTTTTTGAAGATCATTAATGATACGTTGTCCGCAACGATCAGAGTAAAAAAATTACGACCAGAATATCCAGGAAAGAAGCGAAGACAAGTGAGCAAAATTTCCGGAAAGAATAGTTTTTAGGTTGTTTTTTTAAAGTTTTCTTGATTTATTTTATTAGTATTCTCAAAACTACCAAATTCTAGGAGATTTTCAATATGTCGAAGTGCCTTCCACCAGCGCTTCTAGGCGATAAAAATAGCTTATCTGATCAGGCGCGTGCAGAAATTCAAAATCTTAGTGGCGCGCAACCCATAGCATTTTTGTTTCAAATATTGAGTGCTTGGGGAGTCATCTTTGCAGCAATAACGTTGGCTGTTTATCTCGATAATATTTGGATGAGTTTACTGGTTATGGTCATTGTTGCAACACGCCTTAGCATTCTTGCTCTGTTAGTGCATGAACAGGTACATTTTCTTGGGTTCCGAGGTCGATACGGAGATTTAATCGTGAATTTACTCGCAGCCTACCCATTAGGAATCACGGTAGAAGGTTATGCTAAGGTTCATTTGTCGCATCATAAACATTATTTCACGGAGAATGATCCGGATTTTTTACGTAAATCAGGTATTGATTGGACATTTCCCATGTCTACGGGACGGCTTATTAAGCTTTTAGCAAGTGATTTATTCAGCTTGAGTTTCATAAAATTACTTAAAGGCAAACGCCTAGATAATGCGCATATTTTTAAGCGACTTTATTCTCTTCCAAAATGGGTACGTCCTACTTTCTATATAGGAGTGGTGGCAGTATTTACTTATACAGAAATGTGGCAAGTTTTTTTAATGTATTGGTTGCTACCTTTATTGACTATTTTTCCTGTATTCGTACGTCTTTGGGCAATCAGCGAGCATATTTACAATTTGCCTGGGGTAAGTGTTATAGAGTCCTCACCGCTGATCATATTAAGTTGGTGGGAAAAGCTATTGCTGCCCAATCTTAATTTTACGTTACACCCCTATCATCATTTTTATCCTGGGATAGCGTACTGTAACCTGCCAAAGGTTCATGCAATATTCCAACGGGAGCAGCTTGTTAATGAGAAAAATGTCTTTTATGGAATCTGGAAATACCTCAAATACCTGCAGCATTCTGAAGCAAGGAGCCGGTAAGTGGCGACGCTAGCGCGGGATTGCTTCGAGCATGAATAACCCCAGATTTTCTATTAGCACAGAGGCTGTTGCAAAACTATCTACGTTGCCGTTGCGGTGTTAAAAACAAGCTCAGAATGCTCATTTACCAGGTATAAACTCCGTTTTTTTCGCTTATTTTTGCCTATCACCGACAACCTCGAATATGTTCTTCAATAGCCTGTTAGAACCGATTAAGGTGTGAATATTGGGTTAAATTTAAAGGGGAGATTAAACGTTTTAGATTGATTCCAAAGGCCATCGATCCATTTATCATGCCGAGTGACTTCCGTCTGTTCAAAACGACCTGCTCCACACCAGACTGAAAGCATGAACTGCAAAAGCAACTGAAAGGGTGGATAATCTCAATTATACCAGGTTGCGGCAAACCACAATTTCCCCAGCTGTATTGAATCCAATCTGGTCCAGCATCCGCTTCATCAACCCCATGCCACCCCAAGCGGTTTTCCCTTTATTGGTAAAGCGAAGTTTAAAATCCACGAAGATCCTCTGGAAGAAAAATGTGGATCAATCAAACTATCCTAGCTCACCAAATTATCCTTATTTTTAACAACTTATTCTAATGGCTTCTATTAGAAAATCTGGGTTTATTTCAGAAAACCAAGTGATACCGTGGTTAATCGCTATAGTTTGGCGGCCATGGGAGTGAAAATCGATAGGGAACGTGTTCCTTATGTCCATGTGGTTGTAATATCCCATACAAACAAGGAAATTCTGGATCGATTTTTAACTGATCTAGGTAAAAGGAGAGACGAGTTCTGTTTCCGATAGCGAATTAATGTGAAATCGTTTTAGAAAAGACATTAATGATCAGGGCACCTGCAACGATTAGCAATAAGCCAATGATTGCTGGCATATCGAGGGATTGCTCTAAGAAAAGCCACCCAATTACCGCAATGAGTACAACCCCTACTCCTGACCAGATAGCGTAGGCGATACCTACAGGGATTGTTTTGAGCGTAAGAGATAGAAAGTAAAAAGCCAGTAAGTACCCAACCACGACGACCAGCGATGGCCAAAAACGAGTAAATCCTTCTGCTGCTTTGAGGAATGAGGTGGCAGTTACTTCGCTCAGGATAGCGAGCAAGAGAAAAATCCATTGTTGCATTGATGTGATTCCATGACGGTAAGGAGTGGGAGACCGTTTAGTTGATTTGCTTGAGTACAGTGAGGGCTGAGCGAAGTCCTCCTTCAATGAATCCCTGGAAATCAGAATAAGCTTCGCCACAGATATGAATATTTCGGAGAGAAATTGAATCGGCAAGGCCAAAACTTGCAAGCGCAGCGATCGACTGGTCTACGAGTATCCCTGGTTTCCAGACATGACACCCAGCTTCGAAGGGCTCTTTGCCCCAGTCACGGATGCCGAAACAGGTAATGGCCTGTGCCTGTGCTTTCCGTTCTTTTGGGTCGATGCTTGCAGGATGCGGGTCAAATATTTCAGATATTGTTCGATGAGTCGTTCATCCTGATTAATTTCTGCTTTCTGATGAGATTCATTTTTAACAAAAAATTTCCAATAATTCATGGAAGGTGCATCTCCATAAACCATCACCATGCCCCGTTTTTCATCACCTTCTTCCCGATAATAGTAATGGAGCTCTCGGGCTGAAATGGATGAGGTACGAGTTTGTGGTTTGGTTTTAGCGTTCCACCAAGGAGTTTTCGTAACAAAAAAACACTTCATCAGTGGAACAGGTATGACCGCGTCAATGATACGTCCGATGGCTTCGGGAAAAAAGGGCAGGAGTTTTTTAAAGGGCTCTGCGGGATGGCCAGCACGAGATGACGGGTGCGTACTGTCATGCTTTGATGGTTACTTGTTTCCAGAGTAAGTCTCAGACAATTATTTTCATCGTGATGAATGGCGGTCAAACAATGATTCCCGTAGAGATGAATCGATGGATATCGAGGCGAGGATAATAATTTTACTAACTCAGTGACCAGTGCCTCGGTTCCCTGTTTGATGCCGACTAGTTCGTCTTCAGGATGCAATCCTCTCAGCCAGAAATTGATCCACTCTGCGGCGGAAGGATTCTGATGGATCAGGTGGTAGAATGTGCCATATTCGATGATTTTTTTCAACGCGTTGTGGCTCAGCACTTCGCTCAAGACATTCCAGAAGCCGGTTTGATAAAGCGGAATTCCATTAAAAGTAAATTCATTCCTGACTCGATGATAGAAGGTTTCATCCAGGCCGGCCCACCATTCCAGGTGCCGTGTGTCTCGCGGGTTGTTTAAATCACCACTACTTTGTCGCAGAACCCGCAATATGCCCAGACTTAAAAGCTCAAGTGCATTAAATGGGTGTCCGTGGGAAATACGGCCTTCGTCTTTTTCCAGATCAAAAAGAGCTTCCAGATTAGTGGCCGGCATATAGGGCGGAAAATAGCACGTTGCCAGTTTTAATTCCTGGATAAGATCCATAAGAAGCGGCTGTCCTTTTTTCTCGAAGCGCATGGGACCAAATTCTGCCAGGAATCCATCCATTTCGACGGTTTCGATGCGTCCACCAAATCGGTCAGATTGTTCGAAGAGGGCTATTTTATGCTCAGGTCCTTTCTGCTTATGTAATTGATAACAAGCGTAAAGACCGGTAATTCCTCCTCCGACAATGACAGTATCCAGCTGCATAGAATCGCTCATCATTTTCTCCTTTTTTGGTGTGGTGATCAGATGGTGTTTCTACAGCATTATGCTATTCAAAAATTCCTCCTGTTTACTTTTGCGTCCAGGGTATCTAGTATATGACTTAAGCAAAAGAGAAAAGCTTTAATCATAACGCTGACCTCGTAGAGGTTAATTGTTACTAAACTAACTTTACTTAACTTGAAGGGAAATATTATGTCTGTACTTGTCACACGTCCAGCACCTGATTTTACTAAACCAGCTGTCTTACCTAATGGCAGCTTTGATGAGAATTTTAATTTTCATACCCATATCCGTAACAAATATGCAGTTTTGTTTTTCTATCCGCTGGACTTTACCTTTGTCTGCCCCTCGGAAATCATTGCTCATTCCCACCGGGCGAAGGATTTCCAGCAACGTAATGTGGAAGTAATTGGTGTCTCAGTCGATTCCCACTTCACACATTACGCCTGGCGTAATACCCCTGTCACCAAAGGTGGACTCGGTCCAATCGATATCACACTGGTAGCTGATTTAGGCGGCGAAGTGATGAATGCCTATGGCGTCACCCATCCCAATCATGTTGCGCTGCGCGGCTCTTTTCTGATCGATAGACAAGGTATTGTGCGCCACCAGGTAGTCAATGATCTGCCACTCGGACGCGATGTCGATGAAATGCTGCGCATGGTTGACGCCTTGCGCTTCCATGAAGAACATGGTGAAGTTTGCCCGGCTGGCTGGAAAAGCGGACAACCTGGTATGAAACCAAGCCCTGAAGGAGTAGCAGAATATCTCGCTAGCCACGGGGATAAATTGTAAATCCGAATCAACTGCTTCACGGTGGCTTTTTAATAGAGAGGTTGTGAAGAGATCGTAGCGAGCAGCTTAAGCGTAATGCGAACGGAACGCATAAGCAAGATAATGAGTCTCATGAGTTTGGATAAAACGAAATTTCGCTAAAACTCTGTTTTAGCGAAGTGCCATTCTCACAACTTCAGAGCTGAAAGGAGGAACACATGAGCTTAGATAAAGATAAAGCTGTCGCCTTATTGAATCAAATCATGGAACTCGAACTGGCCAGCGTGGTGCGTTATACTCACTACGCCTTGATGGTATACGGTTATAACCGTATACCCATCGTGGAATGGTTAAACAAACAAGCTGACGAAGGATTGTTGCATGCGCGAAAGGCGGGTGAGCTGGTCACCTTCTTGGGAGGACATCCCTCGTTTGCCATCGGACCATTGCTGGAGACACATCTGCACGATACCAACGCCGCCTGTTCAATTCCAGTCGTCGATATCCTCCAGGAATCCCTTGCCAACGAAGCTGAGTCGCTCAAACTTTATTATCAATTGCTGGAATTGGCTCAGGGCAAGTCAGTAGTACTAGAGGATTATGCGCGCAACCAGATTATGGTTGAAGAGATGCATGCCGATGCAGTCAGAAAAATGCTGCGTCAACCCTGTGAAGTATAAATGTAAACACGATTTGCTAGCGTGAAACGCATGATCTCAATGAGATTGCCGAGATATTGTACTGGCGAGTCGCGTTGAGGTCGTGCCACTGTAAAAAAATCGGCATCGATCACGTCGACATCAGTTCCGATTTTGACGGCGGAGGCGGCGTCGAAGGCTGGGATGATGCCAGCGAAACGTTTAATGTAACGCTCGAACTCGTCCGGCGCGGTTATACCAAAAAACAAATCGCCAAACTCTGGAGCGGAAATCTTCTGCGTGTTTTGGACGAAGTGCAGAAGGTGGCCAAACAGATGCAGGCCAAAAGGTTTATGATGAACGTGAAAATCCCAGTTTCAAAATTGTGGCTGTATTTGGTGCTCTGTCTTACTCCAGGTCTGTGCCGCGCACAGACGGAGATTTATCCGGCGCCGGTCGCGGGCGATTTTGTGATGCGGGATTTTAAGTTTCAAAGCGGCGAAACCTTGCCGGAATTGAAGGTGCACTACGTGATACTTGGAACTCCGGCGAAAGATAAAGACGGGCGCGTGATGAATGCTGTCCTTGTCCTTCACGGCACGGGCGGCAGTCATCGGCAATTCCTTCGCGAGCAGTTTGCAGGTGTGCTTTTTAAAAAGAGTGGGCTGCTCGATGCTGAAAAGTATTTTATTATTATTCCCGACAACATTGGTCACGGCGCGTCGAGCAAACCCAGCGATGGGCTGCACGCTAAATTCCCGCACTACGGGTATCACGATATGGTGACGGCGCAATACCGCCTTTTGACGGAAGAATTGGGCATCAACCATTTGCGGCTGGTCATGGGAACTTCGATGGGTGGTATGCATTCATGGATGTGGGGCGAGATGTATCCGGATTTTATGGACGCGCTGATGCCGCTAGCGAGTCTGCCGGTCGAGATTTCCGGGCGCAATCGGTTTTTTCGAAGAATGATTATCGACCCGATTCTCAACGACCCCGATTGGCAGAACGGCGAATATAAAACGCAACCCGTCAGAGGCTTGACGACGGCCATTTACACCTTGATTATGATGGGCAGTGCGCCGCTTTATATGCAAAGCCAGGCGCCGAGCAAAGACTCGGCCGATAAATTATTTGATGATTCGATGAAGGCGCGGCTTGCCTCAACCGATGCTAACGATTTGCTTTATCAGGTTGATGCCTCGCGCGATTATAATCCGGCGCCCGGACTTGAAACCATTAAAGCGCCGCTGTTAGCCATTAATTCGGCGGACGATGCTGTTAATCCGCCCGAACTCGGGATCGTCGAACGGGAAATAAGGCGCGTCAAAAACGGGCGTTTCGTGCTCTTGCCGATTACGCAAGAAACCCACGGGCACGGCACCCACACCCTGGCCACCATTTGGCAAAACTACCTGGCGGAATTATTGATGGCCAGCGAGAAGAAAAACTAAACAAAGCAGAAAACGTTTGCCTAAGTACGAATTATCAGTGGTTTGGTCGGAAAAGGTAAAATCTAAAAATTGAGTTTCTAAGAAGCTGTTTGGAAACTCCTGCTCTAGGTTAATCGCCTCAACATAATACGGGTCATAGCGATGTAAATCCAA